>JAEMTX010000223.1 GCA_016462055.1 Acidimicrobiia bacterium
CGTTGAATCTCTCCGCCGCAAGGGTGACCCTGTGGCCATTTTCCGCAGCGCTTGGCCATCACCTCGGCGGTAGTCGAGCCGTCAAACCATGCTTACAAAAACACCGATGTCGGGAGACCCCCGTAGGGGTGCTTGACTTGATCGGTGCTTAGCGTCCGAAACCTCGTAGTCGAGATCGGGGGAAAGACCATCGTTGACGGGACCACCTTCCAGGTCCAGGCCGGGGACAAGGTCGGTTTGGTAGGGCGAAATGGTGCCGGGAAGACCACACTTTTCCGTGTTCTCGGCGGCGATAACGAACCAAAACGCGGAACCGTCGAGCGGTCGGGAGGAACGGGCTACCTCTCTCAAGATCCGCGTCAGGATGCCGTGGATCCCGAAACGCTCGCCATTACTCACGTGATGTCCGGCCGTGGCCTCGATGCCGCCGCCAGACGACTTGAGACCCTTCGCCAAGCGATGGAAGACGACCCTTCTGAGCAGAACATCACCCGATTCACCAACGCTCAGGAGCGATTTGAGATCGATGGCGGCTACGCCGCTGAGTCCGAAGCCCGCAAGCTTGTTGACGGTCTCGGCCTTCGATCCGACCGCTTGGAGCTACCGATCGGGGCTCTCTCCGGCGGCGAGCGGCGTCGCCTTGAACTTTCGCGCATCCTTTTTGCTGGAAGCGACCTTCTCCTGCTCGACGAACCGACGAACCATCTAGATGCCGATGCCCGTGACTGGCTTCTCACGTTTCTTCGCGCCTACCGCGGTGCCCTTCTCGTCATTAGCCATGATCTCAATCTTCTCGATGAAGCGATCACGCGCGTCATTCATCTTGACCGCGAAGCAGAAGAAGCAACTGGCGAAATTGTTGAATATCGCGGCACATACAGCCAATACCTCGTGTCGCGAGAACTTGACGAAGAGCGACTCAGCAAGATGGCCGAACGCCAGAAAAATGAGATCAAACGCCTTTCAACTCTTGCTGACTCAATGCGTGGACAGACCGCAAAACGCGCTCGTGTCGCGAAGAACCTCGACAACCGTGCTGAACGAATTCGTTCGAACAAAGTGGAAGGGCCAGCGGCGCGTCGAACAATCGAACTTCGCTTCCCTCCACCCGCGAGTTGCGGAAGAACGGTCCTCACGGCAACCGGTCTCTGGAAGAGTTACGGGTCGAACGATGTCTTCGCCGATGTCTCCTTCGACGTTGGCCGAGGCGAACGACTACTGGTGATGGGCCTCAACGGCGCCGGCAAGACCAGTCTGTTGAAAATCCTGGCGGAAAAGTCAGAGCCCGACCTCGGCGAGTTCGAATTCGGTCTCAACGTCTCTGCCGGCTACTACGCGCAGGAACACGAGGGCATCGATTCCGGCGTCTCCATGATCGACCACATGCGCAGAGACTCCGAACTCGGCGATGAAGGAGTCCGCTCATTGCTCGGCATGTTTGGTCTCAGCGGAGAGAAAGTTTTTCAGGATGCGGGAACGCTCTCCGGCGGAGAGAAAACCAAGCTCGCACTCGCTCAGCTCGTAGCCGGAAATCACAATCTTTTGCTACTCGATGAACCAACGAACAACCTTGACCCCATGTCGCGATCCGCGACTGGAGCGGCGCTCGCAGCGTGGCCAGGAACAATGGTCATTGTGAGTCACGACGTTGAATTTGTGGAAGCACTTGCGCCCGATCGGATCTTGCTCATGCCCGACGGCCAACTTGATTACTTCTCGGCCGAGTCGCTTGAACTCGTGGCCCTCGCTTAGACGTTATTCGCCGGCGGTATCGGCGCCAGTGCGTTCCCACTGCAGGTACGCCTCCATGAAGCCGTCGAGATCACCGTCGAACACTGCATCGACATTGCCGACTTCGTAGCCCGAGCGAAGGTCCTTGACCATTTGATAGGGCTGAATCACGTAGGAGCGGATCTGACTGCCGAAGCCCACAGATCGCTGTTCACCACGAATATTCGAAAGTTCCGCAAGCCGTTCCTCGCGCTGACGTTCTGCCAATTTCGCAAGAAGGATCTGCATTGCGCGGTCCTTGTTCTGATGCTGACTGCGTTCGTTCTGACAGGACGTCACGATTCCGGTCGGTAAATGGGTAATGCGTACCGCTGAATCTGTGACGTTGACGTGCTGACCGCCGGCTCCCGAGGAACGGTACGTATCGATGCGAAGGTCTTTTTCGTCCACCTCAATGTCGGGGACATCTTCGAGGAACGGAGTGACCTTTAATGCAGCAAAAGCAGTTTGACGCTTGCCCTGTGCGTTGAATGGCGAAATGCGAACCAATCGGTGCACGCCATGCTCCGAACGCAATCGACCGTAAGCATGGCGACCGTTCACCAGAAAAGTCGCGGACGAGATTCCTGCTTCATTGCCGGCAGAGACTTCATCGAGTTCGACATCGAATCCGCGTTTTTCGGCCCACCGGAGGAACATGCGAAGAAGCATGTTCGCCCAGTCCTGCGCATCGGCTCCGCCCTCGCCTGACTGAATTTCGCAGATCGCATTTGCGTTGTCGTATTCGCCAGTGAAAAGTGCTCGTAGTTCGAGTTCACCAAGATCAGATGCGAGAGTCGCCATAGCGTCTTCGACCTCGGCTTCAACTGATTCGTCGCCTTCTTCACGGCTGAGTTCGTGCAATGTCTCGGAGTCTTCAAGACGGGAGGTCAACTGTTCATAGAGTTCGAGATCTTCCGTACAGGCCGAAAGTTCACCGTTGATCTTTCGAGCCAAGTCGGGATCATCCCAGAGGTCCGGACGACTGGCTTCAGTCTCCAATTGAGGTCGCGAGAGAAGTAACTCTTCGATACGTAAATAGACCCGTGCTTCGTCAATCCGACGACGAAGGTCGGCGAGATCGTCGGAAAAATCCCTCATGCGCCGTGGCAGAGTTTGAACTTCTTGCCCGATCCGCAGGGGCATGGGGAATTCCGCGGGGTCTTGTCCCATTCACTTTTCACGACTGGTTCGTTGCTGAACTCTTCAATTGCCTCAGCAGGGACGTCGAGACCTTCAGCGGCCGCCTGAGCTCGGGCTGCGGCTTGCATTCCGCTCGGGGCCTCGCTGGGGTCGACAGGTGCCGTGTACT
>JAEMTX010000045.1 GCA_016462055.1 Acidimicrobiia bacterium
ACTCACACAGTTTCGGTCGTGCTCACCACTTGGCCCTTGCTTTCTCAGCGGACCTCAGTAGGAGACTTTTTATATGGCGCCACCACGCCCCCGTTCCAATCGTTCCTCTTCGGGCGCGCGTCCTCGACCACGTTCCGATCGACCCCGCAATGAGAAGCCGCTCGCCCCGCAAGCGGCCCTTCCGGCGTTAGCTCCCGACAATGGCTTCTTTGCCCTCGGTGTGCCCGAGACCCTTTGCGGAGCACTCGCTCTTGAAGGCATTACCGATCCGTTCCCGATCCAGGTCTCGACACTTCCTGACTCATTAAACGGTCGCGACGTACTCGGCCGTGGTCGTACCGGTTCCGGCAAGACCCTCGCATTCGGTCTTGCTGTACTCACTCGTCTTTCGATGCTGCAGCTTGAGCGTCAACCGTTCCGCCCGCGTGCGCTCATCCTTGCCCCCACTCGCGAACTCGCACTGCAGATCGACGCAACGATTGCGCCGCTTGCACGTCGCCTTGGACTTCGTACCACGACCGTCTTCGGTGGCGTGGGTCAGAACCCTCAGGTCGACGCGCTTCGTAAGGGCGTCGATGTTGTTGTCGCATGTCCTGGTCGTCTTGAGGACCTCATCAGCCAGAACTTCTGCAAGCTCGATCGCGTTGAAGTGTGTGTTCTTGATGAAGCCGATCACATGGCCGATCTCGGATTCCTTCCCGGCGTGAAACGATTGCTCGATCGCACCCCCGACGACGCGCAGCATATGTTGTTCTCAGCAACGCTCGATAAGGGCGTCGACGTCATCGTTAAGCGCTACATGTCCGATCCGGTCACGCACAGCGTCGATTCCGAGCAGTCGCCGGTCAACACCATGACCCACCATGTGCTGCACGTAACGAACGATGATCGACTTCCCGTCATTATCGATCTTGCTGCTGCACCTGGTCGCACAATTATTTTTACTCGTACGAAGCATCGCGCCAAGCAACTCACGCGTCAGTTGAACGCACATGGAGTTATTTCGGTCGAGATGCACGGAAATCTTTCGCAGAATGTCCGCACGCGAAATCTTGCGGGGTTCTCCGACGGAACGGCAGCGGCCATGGTCGCTACCGATATTGCAGCGCGCGGAATTCACGTCGATGACATATCGCTCGTGATCCACGCCGATCCGCCCATGGAGCACAAGGCATATCTCCATCGTTCTGGACGCACAGCACGCGCCGGAAACGAAGGAGTCGTTGTCACGCTCGCAACGGAATCGCAACGCAAGGACACCGATCAACTCATGCGCAAGGCGGGTATTAAACCCACCGTGACAAAAGTGCGCCCTGATTCACCGCTACTGCAGGAAATTGCTCCCGGTCAGCGACTGAAGAAAAGCGCCTCTGAAGTGAAGGCAATGCTCGATGTTCCCGAACCGGCCAAGACGCCCGGTGGTCGTCCGAATTCGCGTAACCCGCGTTCGGCGACTCCGTCAGCGTCTGGTCGGCCGAAGCGTGGCGGCCCAAGCAGTGGACGCCGTGGTTCCGGCAGCGGTGCAAGTTCCGGTACCCGTCAGGGATCAAGCCGTTCTGCCGGTCGACAGGGCGGACGCTCGCGTTAGGCGCGATGATTCCCACCATGAATTTCTTCGAAGCGAACATGAAACTCGGCGAAGCCGAGACCCTCGATATCGAAACCGCCGAACTTCTCATCCGAGTCGAAAACAGCGGCGATGTTCTCTACAACGAACTTGCGGCCCGTTTAAATAACGAAGAGGCCGCCGAGCTTCTTCGTAAGAATGGGCGCGAAGAGGTTGGTCACGCTCGTCGCATAATGAAGGTGATCTCACTCAAGACCGGCACCGAATACGTGCCGTCGGCCGAGGTGCTCGAGAAGTTCGAAGTTGATCTTCCCGATTCGGTCGACGCTTCGGCACTACCGATGATCGTCGAGGGCGAACTCCAGGGAGACCTCGGCTACCAAAAGTGGGCGTCCCACGAAACCGATCCGGAAATCATCGAACTGTTGCTTCGCAACGGCCGTGAAGAAACCAAACACGCCGAGCGGATCAAGAAGGCAATAGGAATCTTGGCCTCAGCCGAGGCTGCGCAGTAGCGCACTAGCAACACACAAAGTCGTCGCAGTACCTGCTCTAAATAGGGCAGAATCACATTCCACTTAGGGGAGGACATGACATGGCAATGACCATGATGCGTTTCAACTGCATCCAGCCAGGACTCGAGCCAAATGAGATGGCCGATCGATACAACGCCATGCTCGACATGGCTCAGGTTCTTGATGAACTTGGTGGCGGCATGGTGACGCTCGAAGAGCATCACGGCGCCGAAAATGGTTGGAGTTCCTCTCCGCTCACAATGGCTGCTGCAATTCTCAGTCGCACGAAGAACGTTTCAGTTTCGCTTTCGGCGTTGCTTATTCCTCTTCACGATCCATTGCGCATTGCCGAAGACATCGCCGTCATCGACCTCATGTCGAAGGGTCGCCTCACCGTCATTGGCGGTCTTGGCTATCGCCCGAGCGAATACGCAGCACATGGCAAGTCATGGGCCGATCGCGGAAAGATCATGGACGAATGCGTCGATGTCATGCTCAAGGCATGGACCGGCGAACCATTCGAATATCGCGGTACCACCGTGCAGGTCACGCCGCGTCCTTACACGCAACCACACCCGATGTTCCTTCTTGGCGGAACCTCGAAGCCCGCAGCCCGTCGTGCCGCGCGCTTTGGACTTCCCATCATGTGGGCGGCCCCGGTTCCTGAGATCGAGGCCCACTATTACGAAAAGTGCGCCGAGTACGGCACGCAGGGTTTCGCCATGGCTCCGCCTGATGATTTTCACCATGTCTTCTTTGCCGAAGACGTCGATGCCGGATGGGCCGCTATGGGCGAGCACATCCTTCACGAGGCCACGACCTATTCCTCATGGCAGACCTCCGACATCAAGTCCTCGGCTCATTCGCATGCCAAGACCGTTGGCGAACTGCGTGAAGAGGGTCTGTACCAGGTCGTCTCTCCGGCCCAAGCGGTCGAAGAAGCGAAGGCCGCTGGCGATTTTGCTGTCTTCGCGATGCACCCGCTTTGCGGTGGGATGCCGATTTCGGAAAGTTGGAAGCAGATCGATCTGCTTCGTAACGAAATCCTTCCCGCACTGGCCTAAGCGATTCCGGCGGCAGCGATGCCGCCGGAGTTGTACCTTTCAGGAACTGACATATCGATCTACCGGGGGAACTCACATGAGCACGAATAATTGGGGCCGTTGGGGCGCCGACGACGAGCGCGGAGCGCTCAATCACCTGACACCTGAGGTCATCAAGGCTGCTGCAGCTTCAATCACCACGGGCAAGGTCTACAGCCTTGGCATTCCGATTCAGGGCCAGGGTGTTCCGTTGCTCGATTACCGCGGAACCCCGATGCGTCTGACACTGCAAGACGGCACCGACGACGGCATCTACGAAAGTTACGGTGCAAAAGAAGGAACAGGCGCACACGAAGACGTGCTCGTCATGGCCTCGCACACCACCTCACATATGGACGCTCTTATCCATGTGTACGAAGACTACAAGCATTACAATGGCGTTCCTTACGGCGAGATGCGTGCACTTGGTGGTGCGGGCAAACTTGGTATCGAAAAGGTCGACAGTTTCGCGGCACGCTCGGTCATTCTCGACATCGTGAAGTTGAAGGGTGCCGACAAGTGGCTTGAGCCCGGCACGATGATCATGGCTGCCGATCTTCAGGCCGCTGCTGCTGCGCAGGGTGTTGAAGTTCGCGCCGGCGACGTTGTCCTTATTCGTACCGGTCATCTTGATATGTGGTGGGCCAACAATGCTGCTGGCGAACCCGAAGGTTTCGCGCAGGCTGGTATTGGTTCCGACGCTGCTGAGTGGCTGGCGTCAATGGATGTCACTGCCGTTGGTTCTGACAATGCTGCTGTCGAAGTCATTCCGTTCGATAACAACGACTTCCTTATCGTGCACAAGATCCTTCTTGTGCAGGCTGGCATCTTCCTGCTTGAGCATCTCGATCTTCGTCAGCCGTGTGAAGACGGCAACTACGAGGGCGTCATTGCCGTGTCGCCGCTCAAGGTCACGGGTGCAACCGGTTCGCCGATCAATCCGGTGTTCATTTCCTAAGCGTTTGTGCAACGGGCCCCGGCTTCGGTCGGGGCCCGTTTGCGTTTTGCAGTGCACCGATGAACCCGTCGTTCATTTCGTGAGTCAGAATGAATTCATGGCAATCACGACTGTGCTGTTCGATCTCGATGGAACGCTCATCAACAGCAGTCCTGGGATCCGTCGCTGCGTCGATGAGTCACTTGCGCATCACGGATACCCCGCCATTACCGATGAACAGTTTTCTTCGTTCATTGGGCCTCCGTTAACAACGGGATTCGGTTTTGTGGCCTCAGATGAATCGCTGATCGAGTCACTCATCACCGTGTATCGCGAGCACTACGGCGCCGGCGGAATGTACGAGTATTCGGTATACGACGGGATTCCTGAACTCCTTACGCGTTTGAACGACGCGGGCTTCCGCCTTGCGGTTGCGACTTCGAAACGCACTGGGTTTGCTCGACCAGTTGTTGAGCACGCTGGTCTCGCTTCGCAGTTCGAAATAGTGGTGGGCTCAGAACGCGATGGCGCCGGCGCCGAGAAACCAGTGGTCATGAGATCAGTGTTTGAGCAGATGGCAATTGCTGATCCATCAACAGTTGTGATGATCGGTGATCGGGAACACGACGGCTATGGCGCTACTGCCACCGGTACCGATTTTATCGGCGTGTTGTGGGGCTTTGGCAGCCGCGGTGAACTTCAAGCAGCGGGCGCGAGGGAACTCGTGGCGCACCCTTCCGAAATCGAAGGCCTACTTACAAAAGGTTTGTGATTATTCGTCGAGTTTCGACCACGTGCGTGTCGGGTAGAGAGAGACCGCGGGATCATGCAGCCATTCATCTCGATAGGCACGGCGAGTGAGATAGGCAATGACAGCGGTGTCATCGATTTCGTTGCTGAGGATTCGTTCGTTGAGTGCATCCATTCCCTCCTGCCTCGAGACGGGACGAGATCCAAGTAGTGGCTCGAGTTCATCGCACTCAATTGCATCAAGTTGTGCACCAAATCGACGTTTGCGGTCCATCATCTTGATAAGAATGGCCGCATCGCCCGCGCGGGACTGTGCAAACGCATCAGAAAGATGGGGGGCAACGTCCTTTTCGAGCGACCAAATCGCCGCGTCGGCAAACACGTCTTTTTCGCCAGGACCGAAAAGTTCATCGGGCATTGTTGGCTTCTCAACAGTGATTCCCGCCGCTTCCGAGAGCGATTCACAGGTGGCCCGATCGCCGAGGTACCGGTAACAGAGAAACCACGCCAACGATTCTCGTGGGTGCGCGTTGACAGAAATTGCATGAATCGGAATCATGCCGCGAACGTTTTGCTGGACTCGGTAGTACTGCGCCGCAAACTTCGTATACGGAATGCCCGAAACTTCTTGGTAGAGGTGAAACAGGCCGGTGAGTCCACCGCTTGGGTTCCAGAACTCGCGAGCGCAGATGTTGCCGAGGTCCTCAAGTGGATCTCCGTAGTGGCCCCACTCCAAGTCAATGATCGCGCTGACTTCGTTGCCGTCGAACATGAAATTCACAGGGCCGGTATCGCCTTGAACAAGCGAGAGACGAGCGATCGTCGAGGGGGCGTTTTGTCGGAGCCAACGAACGCCGTAGGTGATGAGTGGGTCGGAGTAGGTAGAAAGAAACGACGACCACTGCTCGAGCGCAAGGTCGACATCGTTGAGCGCCGCTTCCTGTGGAGTCGTCGGTAGATACGGCATCACATCGTCGAGACCAAGATCGGCAAGGTCGAGAGTGTGGAGGCGGGCGATGACTCGAATGAAGTCCTCCATAACTGCGCGCTGTTGCACGGGATCATCAAGTTTGTCGATGTCTGAGCGTCCTCGAACCCGCTCAAAGAGTGTGCAGTTGAGTTCGTGGCTCACTCCATAGACCTCAGGCACGGGAATATCGGTCTGCGCCAGCGCTTGGATGATGCGGGTCTCTCGCGTCAGCGAGGTCGATGACTTCGGACCAGCAGGGGTCCGTTCCAGGCGCAGAAAGCCTTTGAGAACTGACCCATCTGGTCGCGTGACGTCGACAACCCACGCTTCACGCCTTGCGACATGTCGGTGCAGTGTCGTGATCTCCCCGCCACCAGTTTCAGCAATCCATTCGACCATCCCGTCGGGAAGGTCATGCGTGTGTTCCATCAGATTCCCCCCTTGTGCTCCAAGCAACGTAGTCACCCCAAGAGTTCCGTGTTCCGAATAGCGCTTGATCACAGGGGCGGGGTTTTCTTGTGGGAGTGTGACGCCCATGTCAAAGCGCACTCGAACCCTTTCTCTGCCCGCCCTCGTTGTCATCGTTGGCTCGCTTCTTTTAGCGGCCTGCGGAGGAAGTAGTAGCTCGAAGGCCGCAACGCCGGCGCCGATGCCGGCCCGATTGGGCACCTACGCAGTCGGTCACGACACCATTTCGATTCCTGACCCAACAACCGGAAAAACGATTACCGCCGACCTTTGGTATCCGGCTGCTAATGGAGCGACGGGCACTCCCACTCGTTACTCACTTCTTCCGACGGCGTATTTCGATTCGAAGGTCGCGATCGAAAAGGCGCCAATCAACAACGCAGGTTCTTTCCCATTCGTTGTGTACTCCCACGGCAGCGGCGGCCAAAGTTTTGTTGCGTCCTTCCTCACGGAAGACATCGCCAGCCACGGCTATGTCGTGTTGTCAGCCAATCACGCTGGTAACACCGCAGCCGACCAGTTACTTGGAACATCGGTGTCAGAAGATCAAAATGATTTCCTTCGCCCGAATGTTGTCGAAGCAGAAATCAATTGGGCCCTTGCGCAGTCATCTGGTTCGGCCAGCGCATACCCAGTATTGAAGGGCGCTATCGATGAAAAGCGCATCGGCCTCGTGGGTCACAGTTACGGCGGCTACACCGTTCTCGCGACCGCTGGTGGTCACACTGGTCCTGCTGGAACAATCAAGCCCGATCCGCGCATCAAGGCTGTCGTCGGTCACGCCCCGTATACCCGCCGACTCTCTGACTCTGAACTCGCCGGAATCAAGATTCCCGTGATGTTGATGGTCGGCACCAAGGACATCACCACGCCTCTTGCCAAAGATTCGCAGCGACCGTTCGATCTCATCACCGGACCACCGGTAGTGCTTGCAATCATGACTGATGCTGCACACCAATCATTCACTGATGTGTGTATGTATCTCGATGAGATCCCGAAGTTGCCTGCCGCTCCTGCAGCAGTTGCGGCTGCCATCCAGGTGCAAGCAACGGAAGGTTGCGGCGAAGGCTTTATGCCGTACGCACGCGACATGGAGTTGGGCACCGGGCTCACGGTCGCATTCCTCAATGAATTTGTTGCGGGCACGCCGAATGCATCGTGGTTCTCGGGTAAGACCGCAACGATTAGCGCTCCTGACATCACCATCTCCGTCAAGCGATAGTTCAAACCGCCAAGCGCGACACCTCACCTTTCGAACGCCAACAGGTTTGGTAGGTTCGAGGGGTGAATCCAGTCGCGCTTGCGTTTGCCGCATTTGTTACAGCGGTGATTGGAACTATTGGCGGTTTGGGCGGAGCAATCCTTCTCGTTCCCGTTCTTGTGCTGTCGGGAATGGAAGCGAAATATGCCGCACCGCTGGGGCTGGTTTCCGTCGCAGCCGGTTCGCTTGCTGCTGCGCCACATCAACTTGCGGCGCGTTTAGTGAATCATCGCATCGGCGTCGCAACGGAAATCGTTGCATCGTCGGCGGCGCTGATCGGTGCTCTTGTCTCTGGACTAATCGGCCAGTCAGTGCTCGCAGTTCTGCTCGGAGTCGTCGCATTGGTTGCGGCCTTCGCCGGAGCCCGACGCAAGGGAGTGCGGAATCTTCCCGATTCATCGCTCTCAGTAGCTGATGTTGGCGAGACGCCGGGAACACTCGCCGGTGTCTATCCGCTTGGCGATGGGTTCGTCCCGTATCGAGCAAACCGACTTCCACTTGGTTTGCTGGGAATGGGGATGGCCGGTTTGATATCGGGACTTTCAGGAGTTGGCGGAGGTTGGGTGAAGACCCCGACTGCTTCAGAAGTGATGCATGTTCCAGTAAAGGTTGCAGCAGCGACCTCGACGTTCACGGTTGGTGTCACAGCAGCAGTGGGTTTATTGGTTTATGAATCACAAGGGCGCATCGTTGTTTCCGATGCCGCACTTGTTGCTGCAGCTGGCCTCATCGGAGGAACGGTCGGTGTTCGACTTCAGCACCTACTTCCGCCGCCGCTTGTTCGACGCGGACTTTCCGTCATTCTCGCCGTCATTGGTGTTCTCTTGATCGTGCGCCGATGAACGATTTCAAATTGCTCGGGCGCATTCTGCAAATTGCGCTTTTCGTAACTTTTGCGTTCGCTCTTGGTGGCGCGTTCATCCCAGGTTCAATAGGTCACGCAAGTGGTACCGCCTGCATCGTGATTTTGATCATTACCCCAGTAGTTCGTGTGGGGTGGCTCGTTGTTGATTGGGTGCGTCAAGGCGATAAACGCTTTGCCCTGCTGGGTTCTGCGCTTCTTTTCGTACTAGCAACGAGTGGAGCGATTGCGTTCGTGCGCTAAGAGCGCACAGATTGGGCCATCGCTAGGGTTAACGAATTATGTCTGATGGTTTGGCTCGCCCTATCGATTTCTCGGCACGTGCCGGCGACGGCATTCACTTGGGCCTCTCCCTTGGCGGCGGCGGTGTTTTCTTTGTCGCCTGGCAGGCGACGTATCTCCAACAGTTGGCCAAGCGCGGTGTCGATCTGAAGGGCGCGGGTCGCGTCGTTGGAACCTCTGCCGGGTCGCTGGTTGCGTCCATTCTCGAAGGCGGGCACATCGGCCGCTTTGAGCACGAGTTGGCGTTCCTTTCGAAAGTTCCTGCACTAATTGCGCTGTTAGCGCCGGCAAGTTCGTTTGAGCCAAGCCAGCAGCGAGCGCTCGATCTCTTTGTCGCTGCGCAAACCGCAGAGCCCGATCTCGTTCGTGCGATTGGGCACGAAGCACTCGTGGCGGCGACGCCGTCGCCAAACACGATGGCTCGCAATGCGTCGTTAATGCTTTTGTCGCGTAAGTGGCCCTCGGATTCCTTGCACATCACGTGTGTCGACACACGGACAGGCGAGCGATGTGTCGTGACTTCTGCTTCGGGAGTGCCTATCGATCGCGCAGTGGCGGCGAGTAGTGCAGTGCCAGGTATCTTCAGTCCGCAACCCATTGGCGATCGTCGGTGCATGGACGGCGGCGTCAGCGGTTCCGGAACGCACCTCGATCTCCTCGCTGGGTGTGATCGCGCTGTGGTGTTGAGTCTCTCCGATCCCACCCCGAAGCCGGTTGGAGCAATGACGCAATCACCGGGAGGTTTTGCAGCGGAAGTGGACGCTCTTAAGGCGTCAGGTACGAAGGTCTTCTTGCGCAGTCCCGAATCGATGGATCTCACGAAATTGATGGATCCGAAAGCGGTTCCTGATGCCATTGCAATGGCCAAACGTCAAGCGGCGGCCGATGTCGAGGCGCTTCGCGAGTTCATCGCCTGACCGGATTCCAGACATGTGATCCCGAACGGGGCGTAGACAACGCCTTCTACTAACCTTTCTTCGTGTCTTCTCCAGCAAAAATTACTCTCGCTTCCAATCTGAGCGCCCAAGAACTGGCTGGTCTGGGTCTCGAAGCGGGTGAAATTCTCCCGATCGGCGAGTGGTTTGTGCGACCGGACGCTGCGAGGCCCGAAGCGGCCCGTCTTCGACGCGAGACCCCAGTCGTCGGCGCGTTCGAAACGCTCGTGGTCACGGACCCGACCCTCAACACGGTCGTGGCTACCACCAGCATTCATTTCAACGACGTTCCTTCAATCATTGAATGTCAGACCTCCGCCGGCCGGGTCCTGGTGTGCGCGATTGCGCCCGAACGTTTGACAACGGCACCCGAGATCGGGCGCTATCTCGATCGGCTGGCGGCCGGTGGTTCCGCGACTACGCACACAATCGGCGTCGGCATCGTCGGTTACGGGCCGTTTGGTGGCATGGGATACACCCATGGTCTCGCGGCAACGGAAACCGATGGGCTCGCATTCGTCGGCGTCTGCGATTCGAACGACGAACGCCGCCTAGCGGCGATAGTTGACTTTCCGACCGTGGAAGGTCACGTGGATCTCGCCTCGTTGAGCAAGGCTGACGATGTTGATGTCGTCATCGTCGCCACACCGCCGGTGTTCCACGCGTCGATCGCTCTTGAACTCCTGCGGGCCGGCAAGCATGTTGTCGTGGAGAAGCCGATGTGCCTCACCGTCGCCGATGCCGAGGAGCTTCTTAACGTTTCTGCCGAAGTCGGTAAGACAATCACGGTCCATCAGAACCGGCGCTGGGACGGTGACTTCCTCGCTCTTCGTCGCGCCATCGACACGGGACTTCTTGGTGACGTCTTCAATATGGAGACATTCGTCGGATCCTTCGAACATCCCTGTCGCTGGTGGCACAGCGACGAGACGTTCTCTGGCGGCGCGGTCTACGACTGGGGATCGCATCACATTGACTGGATCCTCCGGATCTTCGGAAGCCGACCGCAACGCGTGCGAGCGATTTCACACAAAGGTGTTTGGCGCGACGTAACGAATGCCGATCAGATTGACGTGCACATGCGTTGGGACGACGGGCGCGAAGCGCGATTCATCCAGAGCGATGTTGCCGGAATCCGCAAGCCCAAGTTCTATGTGCAGGGAACTTCGGGCACCGCTGCGGCCGAGTACGCGCCGGTGACAATTGATCAACTTGTGGATGGTCGCGGACATGTTGCCCATGAGTGGCACCATGCCGAGGTTGCATCCGATCTCCGGTTGAGCCGCTATGAACCCGGTTACGGAACTGTCGACATGGTGTTGCCTCCGGTTGCGCGGGTGGGCTGGCCGTTCCATCAGGCGCTGGCCGATCATCTTCTGCTTGGCGAAGCGGTTCCGGTTCCCCCGGAAGAATCACGCGATGTCGTTGCCGTTCTCGAAGCTGCGCATGCATCGGGTGCCGACGGTGGCGTGGAACTCACCTGTGGGTGAACCACTGACTATCGGGATCCTCGGAGCCAACTCCTGGATCGCGAACGCGGCGGTCATCCCCGCGATCAACGAATGCCCGAACGCGATTCTCGGCGCGAGTGGCGCGCGGTCGGGACCAATCGGCTATCCCGATGTGCTGTCGGATCCCGATGTCGATGCGGTGTACATCGCGCTCGCCAACGGCGACCATCTCGAGTGGGTGGAACGAGCGGCAGAGGCGGGCAAGCATGTTCTGTGCGAAAAGCCGCTGGCACTCTCATCGAGTGACGCTCGCCGGATGTTCGCGGCCTGTGATGCTGCTGGCGTCCTGCTTGCCGAGGCGTACATGACGCCGTTCCATCCGCTTTCCATCGCGCTCGCGGTGCTGATCGACAATGGGGATCTCGGTGAGATCCGCCACGTGGCTTCACAGTTCACCTTTCCGCTCGCTCTCCCCGAGGCCGGGACGGAAATCAACTACCGCTGGCTCACCGAGCAGGGTGGCGGGGCTCTTCTCGATGTCGGTATTTACTGCCTCGACCCAGTCCAACGGATTCTCGGTTCTGGGCAACTTGGGATCGAAGCGCAGATCACTACAGCCGATACGGGAATCGATCTGACCACCTCGGCGTGG
>JAEMTX010000224.1 GCA_016462055.1 Acidimicrobiia bacterium
CATTTTGGACGTGTTGAATTGCTGGGACACGTGCTCGAGAACCTAGACATCCCGGTCACGCTGATGGTTGAGCGTTTACGACCCAGTCGACTTCACGAACTGGTTTCCCGAAATCGAAAGCGTGATCGATTTTCGATTCTCACTCCGGACCTCGGGGCGAGGCCAGTGTGGCGGGCACTGGATCGGGGCGATTTGCTCGTCTCGTTTACTGACTGGGTGCCTCCAGTTGCCCCGGTCCCCGCAAACTCTTTGACATCGCCTATCGCGAGTGGGAATCGTTCGTTTGCAGTCAGGATTTCTGGCCGAGAAGTTCATTTCCCGGCGCTTCCCTATCGCATCGCGGCGCTCAGGCGATTGCCGTTGCTGTTCGGATACGGCCTGGCACTGCCGTTGGGCAGGGTAAGGGCAGTAATCGAGGAACAATGCGCTGGAAACGATCCGGGGTTTGAGGCGCCAATCAGTGTTCGTCCTCAAAGCGGCTATGTTCGATGGACTGGTTCAGGCGACGATGCGCCGCGGGCGGCGCATGAGGTTGCGAACCGGCTTGGCGATTTGCTTCGTCGTCACCCTGATCAATGGACGCTCGGCCACCGAGTGTTCGACACCCCGTGATCGGGTTCACAGTGCCTTAGCACCATTGTTCCGCCAGATGGCGGCTTGGAAGTGGATGCCTGCGTGTTGGCAGTAGTCATGAGCACGCGCTAGGGTTTAAACGACGTTGGCGATTACACGGGGCGCGATCTTTTAGCGCCATTCTGGGAACCTGTAGGCTGGTGAAAATCGCTCTGGTCAGTCCCTACGATTTTCCGTATCCCGGAGGGGTCACCGAACACGTCAGGAACCTAGCGCGCTGCTTGTCTGACGTCGGACACCACGTCCGCATCATTGCGCCTTCGTCACGGGACGACGTCGAGGTCGTGCATCCGGAGGTGTACCGGGTCGGTTCACACATTACCAGCGTGCCTGCAAATCAATCGGTGGCGCGTTTGACGCTCTCATTAACTCTCAGAGGCCGCATCACACAGATTCTTGATCACGAACGCTTTGATGTCGTTCACCTGCATGAGCCATTGGTCCCGGTTCTCGCTCCGCTCGTTCTCCGCGAATCGCGCGCTGCGAATGTTGGCACGTTCCACTGTGCACGTGACCGATATGTTGGCTACGCCTTGGGCCGCCAAGTTTTTCGTGCGTTGCTATCTCGGCTTGACGCGCGAATAACGGTGTCTGCTGAGGCGCACCGGTTCATAAATTCCTATTTCCCGCACCAGTATTCACCGATCCCAAATGGTGTCGAAACAGATCACGACCCGATTTCGGACGTCTGTCCGGAAGTAATGCAGGATGGAACCCCGACAGTCCTCTTTTTGGGGCGACTTGAACGGCGTAAGGGCCTCGCGGTTCTAATCGAAGCGATGAATCTGGTGGCCGCTCGGGTTTCACCAATTCGGCTGGTTGTAGCCGGACCATTCAGCGAATTTGCTGCAGGACCGTTCCGAGAATTGTCCCATCGCCTGGGTTTGAAGGATGTGGTCTTTGTTGGACAGGTGTCCGACACGCTTCGAAAGCAGTTGTATCGCCACGCGACCGTATTCTGTGCGCCTTCTACCGGCCGTGAGAGCCAGGGAATTGTCCTGTTGGAGGCAATGGCTGCTGGCACGCCGGTCGTCGCATCTGACATTCCTGGCTACCGTACGGCTTTGGTACACGGCGAAAGTGGACTACTGGCGGTTGCACAAGACGCGGCTTCACTGGCGCACTGCCTTGTTCAAGCAATTGGTGACGAGAGAGTGCGGCGCACAGTCATCGCCGGCGGGCTGATTGCGGCGAACCGTTTCTCGTGGAAGGTCATAGCCCCCAAAATACTGACGATATACGAAACTGCGATCCAATCCCGGACGAGTACGCGTTTCTTCAGCATGCCTGGGATGCTCCCGGAGACCGGGACATTCAATAGCCGGTTCGCTGGACCAGCAGCGTCCTGACACGGTTGGGATCTCCTTCAGCAAAATCCTGTTACGTGTTTCCTACCACTACACCCAGTTCGGTCAGAGGCATACTGCCCTAGGTCACTATGCTCAGTCTCTGCGGTGCCTCTGGAATCTCGGGATCAGCAAGAAATTTGCCAGCGCTGAAATTGGCATTGAAATATTCAGCAGATTGATGACAATTTATGACAGGTAGTTCTCGGTACGGGCACATGTACGCCCCACTTCGGATTCCGAATTTTCGAATGTTCATTACAGGTCAGACGATTTCGACAATCGGAACCTTGGTGCAAATGACGGCACAAAGCTGGGTGGTTTACCAGCTGACGCATTCACCGGCTGCACTGGGATGGGTGACAATGCTGGGCTCTCTGCCGATGCTCCTCCTCGGCCCGTTCGCTGGCTCAATTGCCGACCGGGTACCGCGCCGCACCCTCCTGATCGGGACGCAAGCAATCCTGGGTTCGCTGGCGGCAACACTTGCAATCCTCGTGCAGACTGACGTGATTCAGATTTGGCACATCTATGTGCTTGCAGTCATTACTGGGATTGTGACGGCGATTGACATGCCTGCCCTTCAGGCGTTTGCAGCGGACCTTACGGGTACCGCCATGATCCGGCAGGCGGTGACCCTCAACTCAATGGCCTTCCAACTTGCGCGGATCGTTGGACCATCGCTTGCGGGGTTGTTGATCGGGTATTTCGGGACGGCGACGGCGTTCTGGGTAAATGCTCTCAGCTTTGTGGCCGTGATCGTCGCGCTCGCTCGCGTTCGGTTCACCGACAACGCAGTCTCGCACTCCATGGGCCGGCCCGATTCTTCTACCCCAGGGGCGGGCCTATCAAAAGGGGGCCCACTCGAAGCGATCGCGTATGTGCGGTCGCAGCCGATGATGATCGACCTTTATCTGTTTTCGATGCTGTTCGTATTTTTCGTGTTTTCGACAATGACGGTCATGCCGGCTTTCGTCGCGGAGGTCCTTCACGGTGATGCTCGTGTCCTCGGTCTTCTTGGGGGTATCAGTGGTGCCGGTTCGCTCACTGTTACGCTCCTGATACTTCCTCT
>JAEMTX010000225.1 GCA_016462055.1 Acidimicrobiia bacterium
CGCAGTTCGGCGTCAACCACTTGGGCCACTTCGCTCTTACTGGTTTGGTCCTGCCCCTCTTGCTCGCAACACCTGGCTCACGCGTCGTCAACCACTCAAGCATGGGACATCGCCCCGGCAAGATGCATCTCGACGATCTCAATTACGAACATCACCGCTACTCACGTTGGCCCGCGTATTTCCAAAGCAAGTTGGCCAACCTGTTGTTCTCGCTCGACCTGCAGCGCCGCCTTTCGCTGGCAGGATCCTCCACCATTGCGCTCACCGCGCACCCGGGCGGAAGTCGCACTGACCTCGGCGTAGAAGGTTCTGGTCTTTCCAACAAAGTTCTCAAGCCAACTGGCGGATTTGGACAGTCGGCCGCAAAGGGTGCTCTGCCATTTGTGCGCGCTTGCGTCGATCCTTCCGCTAAGGGAGGCGAGTTCTACGGTCCGCGCTTGCTCATGTTTGGCTCGCCCAAGTTAGAAACGCCGACCAAGCGAGCTCGGGATGCAGCTGTTGCGACACAACTTTGGACTCGTTCAGAAGAACTCACCGGAGTTCGCTACCTCGACTGAGACGTCGATCAGTCGTAGTGCCAGTCACGTTCGGGTGGCGTGGCGTATTCGATGCATTGCACATCGAACCAAATTGGCAAAAGGTGCTTCACGTAGAACGCGTGAACCGTGCTGGCTGGATTTACAAGGTCGTCATAGACCTTCAGCTTGATATCGGGTTCGGTCTTCTGCATTTCCGCAATACGCGCACACAACGCATCGACTTCTTCGCGAGTGTCATGCAACAGCCCAAGATGGTCATAACCAGGCGACGACATCGGCTTGGGGCTTTCCGCCAAGAGAATGAATTGCGTTGCTCGCTCGTCGAGCATCATCAACAAACCACTCTGGCCGAGAATTTCCGTGTCCTTGCAGTCCCAACCAAAAAGCCCGCCATAAAAGGCCCGGACTTGATCACGGAATTCTGGCGTAAGAGTTCCGGGAGCAAACGTGAGTTCCATGTGATTGAAGCGCATCATGGCGCCGACCATAGAACGATCTGAATCACGCCGCCGCAACTAGGGAAGAAAGGTTCCGGTGAGGGTTCGTTCGGTGTGCTGCGCCCGCCACGCCAACATCGCTCGTGCCTCGGCCCAGGCCCGTTCTGGATCCCTGAGCATCGTCCGCCAGGTTGGATCGGCCGCGAGGTCATAGACAAGCGCCTCACCATCGGCGAACTGCACGTATCCGACGTCGCCACTTCGTCGAACGGTGAGTTGATGTCCCGCACTTCGACGATCTCCCGGCCACTGGGCACCGTCGCGACCGGCAGTGAAGAACCGCCAATCGAACTCCCAAAATGCTGCGTCTCGCCACTCTTCTGGCACGACACCATCAAGAAATGGTGTGAGCGATCGACCGTCGCACTGCCGCGGAACTGGCTCATGCAACATTTCACACAATGTCGGGAACACATCAACGGCTTCGCTGAACGAATCGATCACCGTGCCGGCACTCTCGGACTTTCGCGGGTCGCGAATGATCAACGGGATGTGAAAACTTTCCTCGAACCACCCCATCTTTTGCACCATGCCGTGATCGCCGAGTTGCTCGCCGTGATCGGATGTCACAACAACGATGGTGTTGTCCCATTGACCCGATTCACGAAGCGCTTGCCATACTCGGCCGAGTTGCTGATCGACATCGCTAATCATCCCGTAGTACTGCGCGCGAATTTCGCGCTGTCCCGCTTCGTCTGACGGTGCGACGAAGTAGGAGATCGACAACAGAAATTCATGGAGCGGATGAATGTATGAACCTGCAGCAATCGGAAGATCAACTGCAGAACGGTCATAAGCAGTCGCCCACTCCCCTGCTGCTGCGAACGGCGGATGAGGACGCAAATGACTCAAGTGCACAAACCATGGTTCTTCTTGAGCGGGCAGCCACTCAAGGAATCGATTTGTAAGGAACGCGCTAACACCCACTTCGGCGGGTCGATCCGATTCCGTTGCTAAACCTTTTTCGGGATCGACTGGCATCTCGTATCCCTGCGACCGAACCCAATCAGCCCATACCTCGCGACCACGAGTGAGATCGAGTTCGCATCGAAAGCCTGGAAGGACTCCTTCATAGGTTTGGAGCCGTGGATCGTCATCGGCGACGGTGCGCGGATCGATTGCTTGGTCGGTATAGCCAAAGAGCACCGGGTCGTAGCCGCTCCGACGGGCAGCACGAGCGATGTTGTCGAATCGATCGTCGAGCGGCGACCCATTCATGACGACGCGGTTGTTCATTTGGTAGGTGCCGGTATACAGCGCAGCTCTTCCCGGACCGCATGGCGCTGCTTGGCCGTAATGACGGGCAAAGCGCACCCCTTCTGCACACAAGTCATCAAGCGCCGGAGTACGCACAACCCGATGGCCCGCAGCAGACAAGCACTCAGCCCTGAACTCGTCGAGGGTGATGAAGAGAACGTTGGGACGACCTTCAGACATGAACGGAGCGTACGGCACCGACGTAGCATCGGGATGTGGATCAACCGTTCTTCGACACCATCGAACCCGGACCTGATGCGGAAGAGCATTTTCGTCAGTTCGGCTGGGTTCTGACCGAGCCCCTTCGCCCCGAAGCGGTCGCCGAATTACGCAGTTGGGTTGACGATCTCATGATGTGGCCCGACGACGGTCCCTGGCTCCACTACCGAGAAGCCACCGCGAACGGCCCGCGCCTTTGCCGAACAGAAAACTTTGTTCCCTTTCACGACGAGTTGCGGGAACTTCTCACGCGAAGTGAGCTCTCCGACACGGCGTCGATACTCCTCGACGAAACTGCGGTGCTCTACAAAGAGAAGATCAACTACAAAGCCCCAGGTGGTGCTGGCTATTCAGCGCATCAAGATGCACCGGCGTATCGATTCATCGAAACTCATGTTTCGTGCATGTTGGCCATCGACGATTCACGAGAGTCCAACGGTTGTCTCGAAGTCGTCTCGTCGATGCACGATGAAGTTCTTCCGATGGACGACAAAGGCTGCATCCGCACCGACATCGTTGAGCAACTCGATTGGAC
>JAEMTX010000226.1 GCA_016462055.1 Acidimicrobiia bacterium
GGTGAGGTGACATCGTCGGAATGAGCAATGAGCGCCCGCACCGATTCGGCCACCAACACCTCGTCGGCGAACTGTCGCTGTGAACTGAAACGATTCTCAATCAGCACCAACGGCCGCGTGTCGGCCAACGCTTCGGCCGAGGTTCCCGGCGCATCAAGCACTCGCACCAGCGGCGAAGCGCGCAGTGCTTTGTCGAACTGCTTCGCTGTTGGCAACGTTGGCAGCACCCACTCTTGGCCTGAACGAGAAATCGCTCGGCCAAGATCTTCGGTCAACGTGTCGAGATTGAGACACGCGTGACCGTTGCGATGGGCCCAGACCGCAAGCCCAAGAGCAAACAGCACAGTTTCATCGGTGCAGTTGGTACGACGAGCAAGCATCGACGCCGTCACGATGTCGGCGTTCTCAAAAAGACCGTTTCCGGTTTCGGAGTCGAATCGCAATGCATTGAGGACATCGATTGGTTCGGTCATGACTGACCTCCAAGCAGCTTGCTCGCAGCAACAATCAATTCGCTCGACGGACGCCAGGCAAACACGCCGTTACGTTGACCATCCATGACTGCGGTGTCGGGGCCGATCATTCCGCGCACAAACAAATAGTGGGTGTCGCCGATATGGCGATCGATGTCGTAACCGGCCAACCGAAGCTGCAACATGCGGTGAAGAGCCACGTTGTACACAAGGATCTGCAATGGGTAGTCGCCGTGTTCCATGGCGTGCTTCATGGATTCGTAGCCATAGGCCGAGATCGGCGCGACGTCACCCGGTGTGTGCAGGCGATTGGTTTTGTAGTCAATAACGCCATAGGTGCCGTTCGACGCGTCGCCAAGACGAATCACCGAGTCGATGCTTCCGGTCATGAGACCAGCCATGGCCGACATGCGATTGCCCGTAGCCAATGCCTTGAAGTAGTCAGAGAACTGATCGTCCTCGTGCTCGGCTGCCAGTTCGAAGAGATGGCTCGGAGTTACGGGTGAATTGCCATCAGCCAGCGGGAAATGGAACACCAACTCGTTGAGGCAGCTGGAACCGATCGAACGCAGCGTCGGGCTCTCGGCCGCTGCAGTGAGCGGCGTATCAATAGCCAACACAAGGCCCTGGGCCAACACCTCGGGATCGGCGTCGAACGATGCAGCTCGGCCCGAGGTTTCGATGACTGTGCGAACTTCAGCGTTGACATCGGGTACCGAGAAGTCGATGACTTCGAACAGCTCGTGTACGAAGGTTCCGAAGTCGGCGCCGGCCTGCATGCCGAGAAGCGGCCCTTCGAAGGTTTGGGGACTGCCGTCTTCACCAAGTTCAGGCCCGCCGGGAGTTTCGTCGTTGCCACCGCGAGCGGAGCCTTCGTTGTTTGCTCGCGCACCCTTCGACAGAGAGGAGTACGACCAGCGATACCCAGCGTCGCGTTCAATGTCGCGTTCGGGGAACGGTTCGGCGTTCAGCACACCGATGCCTTTAGGTGCGGGTGCGTCCCAGTGACGGCTGTCGACCCACTTGGTGAGTTCATCGAACGAGACGTTCGGGCCGAGTCGCTTAACGAGTTCGGTGAGCTTCTCGCGAGCAGTTTCGTCGTCGACCTTGGTTTCTTGTTGAAGGTCTTCGGTGGAACCAAAAAGAACTCGAGCAAGCGGGCCCTTATGCGAACTGTCGCTCGGAGCCTTACCCCACCAAATCACGAGTTGATGCTGGGCACGAGTGGCCGCAACATACAGAAGGCGAAGTTCGTCGCCTTCGGCTTCGATTTTGTCGCGTCGCTTACGTTCGGTTTGATCAAGATCATCGTCCACCCAAGCGATGCTGGGTGCGGAGTCGACGTAACGAACGCCTTCGTCCTCATAGACCGATACCGATGACGCGGTGATGCCCTTCGGGAACGGCATGAGCACAATCGGGTACTCAAGGCCTTTCGAGGAATGCATCGTGGTGATCTGAATGACATCACGATCGGTGTCGATACGACGCTTCTGCGCCTCGGCCTCGGTATTCATTGTTTCTTTGAGTTCGTCGAGCGCGCGTAGTACTGCGCTTACTGGTGCTCGTCGACCACCAAGTTGACCATTGAGAAGTTCAATGACGTGTTCAAGATCGGTGAGTCGCCGCTCGGCCTCGAAGTCGGAAGAGATCTCTTTGATGACGTCGTCATCAAGACGAAGCACCTGATACCAACCAACAAGACCACGCGCTTCAAGTTCATTCGCCCAAACCCGACACTTGGTTTGCAGCATCTCGATTGGGTCCTGCACCGTGACGGCGGCATCGGCGCTCGGTGCGACGACTACTGGGTTGGGAGCAAACCAGCTCAGTTGCACTGCACGAACGCGACGGACCTCGGCTGGGTTCGCCATTGCGGTGAGCAAAAGGCGCAATTGCTCCATGGCCTCGGACTCGAGCACGGAACCAATGCGACTGCGGACAGCGGGGATATGACGCTTGCGTAGTTCTTCAACCAAGGGCTCGGCATCGTTGTGAACGCGAACAAGGATGCAGATGTCGTCGAGTTTCACCGGGCGCGGTTCGGAGCTTGAACCAACCTCCGGCGCGATCTTGCCTTCCTTGAGCAGTTTCTCGATGTGGTCAGCGACATCGATAGAGATGGCGGCACGAACCGGATCGACGTTTTCTTTATTGGGATTGGCAAGGAATCGGAATTGCAAGGGCTGGCCGCCGCCGGTGAGCCGAGCGGTTGCGTGAGAGTCGGGGGTGGTTACGGGAACATAGGCAATGTCCTCGTCGCCGAACGTCACCCCGGTAAGCCAGGAGTTCAGTGCCTCGACCAGTGGCCGGTCGGAGCGATAGTTCGTCGTCATTTGTCGCTTTGACATGGAACCATCGGCTGCAGCTTTGAGGTACGCATCGATGTCGGCACCACGGAAGCGGTAGATGGCCTGCTTGGGATCGCCCACCACGATGAGTGCAAGGAACTCGTCGGGAACCCCGGCCAGGTCGAACACTCTTGAGAACAAACGCCATTGGAAGGTATCGGTGTCTTGGAACTCGTCGATGAGCACCAAGCGATAGCGGGACCGCAATACACG
>JAEMTX010000046.1 GCA_016462055.1 Acidimicrobiia bacterium
CCGATGCTGCCGGTGAAGCGGAAACTCGCTTTGGCGCGGCACGCGGGAAATCTGGAGTCATCTTGACGATCACCTTGGGGACCGGTATCGGTTCAGCATTAATGATCGATGGAACGCTTGTGCCTAATACCGAACTTGGTCATTTATGGTTGCGTGGTGGCGATGCTGAGAAGTGGGCGGCGGCTTCGGTTCGTGAACGCCTTGAACTTGATTGGCAGGAATGGACAGCTCGCGTCGACGAATATTTGTGCTCAGTCGAGAAATTGTTCTGGCCTGACCTCTTCATCATCGGTGGTGGAGTTTCAAAGAAGTCCGACAAGTTCATTCCGAACCTGACCTGTCGAACGCCAGTTGTTCCAGCAACGCTTCGCAATGAGGCAGGGATCGTTGGTGGCGCACTTGCCGTAAGCCGTCATCGCGAAAAACATGGCACCGACGGCCAATCCCACTTAGGAAAAAAAGTAGAGAAACGTTCTCAGCGGGTGTGAAGTTCCGTTGGCAGATGAGCCGTATCGGAAAATCGAAACAGGCTGAACGATAGCGACGATGCGATATGCATCGGGCGAACCACACTGATTGATGCGTGGAAAGCAACGAAACGTTCCCATTCCCATGGAACGGGTTCGATTCCAAGAAGGTGTCCGAGACTTACAGCGTTTGCACCGGAATGAGCCACGAATACGATCCGAGGTCCTTCGTGGTTCATTTCCCACAGCGGCGGAAACTGGCGCGCTCGGTTGCAGCCGATGTCTGAAAGAAATGCCGTGAGCCCGCCGACAACGCGGTCATGGAATTCTCGAAACGATTCCGCACCAGGGATGGCTTCCCACTGCTCATTAAGCGGACGACGTCGTTGTTGAGCGAACGCCTTCTCGATGACTTCCGACGGAGTTCCCTGCCATTCGGGCGCGCGAATTTCGGCGATCCAGTCATGAGTTTCGGGTTCGAGATTGAACGCCTCGATTAAGGGCTGAGCTGTTTGTTGCGCGCGAACAAGTGGCGAGACGACCAAACGGTCGATCGGACGGTCGGCAAAGAACGAAGGGATGAGCTCGGCCTGACGATGGCCAATGTCGGTGAGCACCGGATCGTCGACGCCACCTCCGTCGATTTCCCATTGTGGTTGTCCGTGACGAATGAAGATCAGTTCCATAGTTGGTCCAAGGGTCAGCCGCGACCAGGTCGGCGGCGATGGCGATTACTCCAACACCCATGGTGCCAGTGGCGGCGAAGATCTGGAGCATCCAACGGGACTGCGACGATGTGTCCTGTTCCCGACGGAATGTCTCGGTTGCATCCCGGACAGACGTAGGTCTTGTTCGCTTCGTAAGGTTGCACTCGGCGAACCTCGACTTCAAGCCCCATCGGGTCACGCTCGGGTTCGTTGGTCATATCAACCGAAGAACGCCCAGATGACGAGACCCAGGCAGATAACGATCGCCGCACCGACCATTACATAGTCGAACGGCGAACGGCGTTGTTGGCGATGCGGATTGAATCCCACCGTCTAAGTATTCCCTGAGAATGATGTGCCCCAGCACGCGGGTTGCGATGCGTCCACTGGTATCGTCCCCAGCCATGCGGTCCCCCCGAGTTCTTGCTGCTGGATTGATGTTGGTTGTTGGCGCGACGGTCGTTGCCGCCTGCTCGAGTGGGAGTTCCTCGCCCGCTGCACCAGCAGGTGATGCGGTGCTGGTCGAAGGTCAGAAGGCATACTCGCAGAACTGCGCCAGTTGCCATGGTGCCGCCGGCGGCGGCGGGTACGGGCTGAAGTTGGCGGGAGTCGTAACGGTGAAATATCCAAACATCGACGATCAAATTGCCCTGATCGTAAATGGGAAGGGTGCAATGCCGTCGTTCTCAAAGAATCTGACTACAGAGCAGATCACCGCAGTTTCCCGATACACGCGCGAGGTTCTCGGAACGGAGTAGCCATTCGCTCACAACAGTGCGAACGGCCCGTGTATGTCATCTGAGTAGTTCGTAGTGTCTGCGCCTCGGCGGCAGTTATCGCCCTTCGGTCGAGTCGTTGTCGCGGAGGTTCGATGCTTGCCACTATCGGGTCGGCCACGTTGTCAGGTATCGATGGTGTGCCTGTCACCGTTGAAGTGCATGTTGCCAACGGCTTACCCGGATTCACTGTCGTCGGATTGCCCGATGCGTCATGTCGTGAAGCGCGAGATCGTGTGCGCGCTGCACTTCTTACATCGGGTTACGCGTGGCCCGACCGACGAACAACGGTAAATCTTGCGCCAACTTCGGTGCGCA
The DNA here is from genome assembly GCA_016462055.1 of Acidimicrobiia bacterium. GTDB lineage: Bacteria > Actinomycetota > Acidimicrobiia > Acidimicrobiales > Acidimicrobilacustridaceae > Acidimicrobilacustris. Next base: position 2,269 of record JAEMTX010000046.1, read on the forward strand.
AAGTCGGGGCATCGTTAGATCTCGCGATTGCGATCGGCGTTCTTGTGGCCAGCGAACAACTCGCCGCCAATGTGGTTGCCGACCGAGCCTTTCTCGCCGAAGTAGGTCTCGACGGTTCACTCCGCCATGTTCCTGGGGCCCTTTCACTTGCCGCCGCGTGTTCGCAGCCCGAAATCATCGTTGCCCCGACTTCCTATTCCGAAGCATCGCTTGTCACCCGAGCAACAATCCGATGCGCCGCAGATTTGCGCACTCTCGTTGATGCGTTGCTCGCAGAAGCGCCATGGCCGCGGCCTCCAGACGAACCCATTGTTGCGTCGAACATTGGCGATGCCGATCTTGCCGATGTTCGTGGCCACCGGCTGGTTCGCTTCGGGCTCGAAGTCGCTGCTGCCGGCGGCCACCACCTTCTGATGGTTGGTCCGCCTGGTTCGGGCAAGACGATGTTGGCCGAACGTCTTCCTGGTCTATTGCCCGACCTTGACGATCACACCGCGTTCGATACCACGCGTGTGCATTCAGCGGCGGGTGAATCAATGGTTGGTGGTTTGGTTCGGCGTCCACCATTGCGAGCTCCGCATCACGGAATGAGCGCAGTGGCCATGGTTGGTGGAGGCTCGCATCGGCTGCGCCCGGGCGAAATTTCGATGGCGCATGGTGGTGTGCTTTTCCTCGATGAAATGGGCGAATTCAGTGCAGTGGTGCTCGACTCCCTGAGGCAGCCTCTTGAAGAAGGTGTTATCCGTTTGGCGCGAGCCGAGACGCGCGTGGAATTGCCAGCACGCTTTTTGCTCATCGGGGCGATGAACCCCTGCCCGTGCGGAGAGGGTGTCATTCCTGCGGCGTGTCGGTGCTCCGATCGGTCCCTTGAGCGGTATCGCAGACGACTCTCAGGACCGTTACTTGATCGATTCGACCTTCGTATCGACGTGCATCGGCCTGATCCACGGCAGTTACTTGGTGGAGGGGTGGCGGAATCGAGTGCTGTCGTTGCTGACCGTGTTCGCCACGCTCGATGCCGTGCTGTCGAGCGTGGCGTTCGATGCAATGCCGAGCTTTCATCTTCGGCTCTTGAGCACACCTCTCCACTCGAAACCTATGCGTCTGCGCTTATCGAACGGTCACTCGAATCTGGTCGTCTTTCGGCGCGTGGAATGCGGCGGGTGTGGCGGGTGGCGCGCACCATCGCCGATCTCGAAGGCCACGATGGTGCTCTCACCGCAGAACATGTGGCCAGCGCACTGCATTTGCGAACTGATCCAGCCTTTCTTGTCCGTTCGTTGGTGAAGTAAGTGGTCAAGTCGCGAATTCCCGACGAAGCGTGGGTTGCTGCACTCTCACGCGTGCCCGGAATAGGGCCGGCTCGGCTGCGAGCACTTCTTGCAAGTGACGAACCTGCATCGCTGTGGCGGTCTGTGTGTAACGGCTCACTTCCAAACGAACTTCCCTCTGGTGCGAGTTCCGGCGGTGCCGGACTTCGACTTCCTAAAGCGCTTCGTGATCAATGGCGTTTCGCAGCAAGAACGATCGATCCCGAGGCGTATTGGAACGCACATATCGAAGCGGGTATCGGCGTGATGCTTCGATGGTCTCCCTCCTTCCCAGAAGAACTCGCCGACGACGATGACGCGCCAGCCATCTTGTTTTGGCTCGGCGATATCGATCGGTTAGCCGGCACACGTGTCGCGATCGTCGGCACACGGCGGGCCAGTCGCTATGGCATCGATGTTGCCAACGAGTTTGCTCGAGAACTTTCCCTTGCCGGCGTCTCTGTCGTCTCGGGACTGGCGCTAGGAATTGATGGAGCCGCGCATGCCGGCGCACTCGCCGTCGAAGGCGCCCCGCCAATTGCCGTGGTCGGAAGCGGACTCGATCGTGTCTATCCCCGTGCGCATCGCTCCTTATGGAGAGCAGTGGCCGAACGCGGCGTTGTGTTGAGTGAATACCCGTTGGGCTCGTCGGCAGTCGCCTGGCAGTTCCCGGCTCGCAATCGCATCATCGCCGCGCTTTCTGATGTCGTTGTAGTGGTCGAGTCGCAATCCACTGGGGGAGCATTGGGTACTGCAGTTGAAGCAGCCCGACGAGGCCGAACAGTTCTCGCTGTACCTGGGCCAATCACGGCACCAAGCTCAGCGGGAACGAATCAGCTCCTGTTCGATGGCTGTGGTCCGGTTCGCGACGTTGATGATGTCCTGCTCGCTCTGGGTCGTGAACCAGAACGTCGACGAATCGCAGCCGAGCAGCGTCCGACTCCAATCGGGACTGCCAAGGATGTGCTGGACGCCTTGCCTTGGCAGGCGATTCCCGTGGAACAGGTCCTCTCTGCGACAGGTCTTGAATTGGGTTTGGTCATGCTCGTGCTCGAGCAACTCGAGAACGATGGTTGGGTCTCACAACGCTCCGGGTGGATCGAACGGATTGGCCGCGGGGGAGTGAGATGACGGCGTGCGCCGACATCGCCAAGTATCCGAGGGAACGTTCAACGCTCGCCGTTACAGTTTTATTTGTGGCTCGCGACGCAGACCCGTGGTTTCTTGATGAGTTCCAGGCGTCGCTGACGTCGGTCTCTGCCGCGACTTTGCGCGCTTATCGAAGCGACATCGATCAGTTTGTCGAATGGGTTGGACGTCAAGACATCGAAATGCCGGCCGATATCAGCCGCACAATTCTGCGGCGATACATCGGGGCTATGACCACGAGAAAACTTGCGCGGCGTTCGATTGCCCGAAAAGCTTCAGCGTTGCGCCGCTACTTCGCATGGCTTGTTCGCAGTGGTCATCTCAATGCCGATCCCTCGGCTGGCCTAAGTGCTCCCGGTTCAACTGGTCGACTTCCGCGCGTTCTTCGTGACGACGAACTCACGCAGGTTCTCGACAATCCGCCAGGTACAACTGCGAATGATCCTCCAGCGATTCGCTCTCGCGACGACGCGGTACTTGAACTTCTTTACGGAAGTGGATTGCGCGTGTCAGAAGTGTGCAGTCTTCGCCCCGAGGACCTCGACCTTGCTCGTCGACGAGTTGTGGTGTGGGGTAAAGGTTCCAAACAGCGCGTCGTGCCGCTAAGTGCTCCCGCAGTCGAAGCGCTTGAACAATGGCTTGGCCATGGTCGGCGAGTGCTGGCCACGGCGTCGTCACCATCCGATGCGGTGTTTCTCAATCGCAAAGGCACTCGCCTCGGCACTCGAGATGTCCGTCGTTTGCTCGACCGCCGTGCACCTTCCCCGACACATCCCCACGCATTGCGCCACACCTTCGCTACGCATTTGCTCGACGGCGGAGCCGATCTTCGCGCAGTGCAGGAACTGCTCGGACACTCCGATCTCGCCACAACGCAGCACTACACGCACGTGAGCAAAGAACGCCTGCGTTCAGTGGTCGATTCAACCCACCCACGCGCTTGACCTAGCGATACCGCATCCTCCTTCCCCGGTGAGAACTCATAACCGGAAGGATCAGTGTGCGGCCAATAGCGTTCACTTTTCGGGCGCGTCTCTTCACGCTCGCTCTTGTTTCTGCAGTCGTGTGTTCGGTCCTCGTGGGCCTGACACCGGTCGCCGCTGCTGCGGCTTCGCCATTGGGGGATTACCGCCCACCGAGCGATGCTCCGATTGTCGACCACTTCCGGCCACCGCCGAAGCCGTGGATGGCTGGCAATCGTGGAGTCGATTACGGCACCGAACCTGGCGCTGAAGTCTGGGCTGCTGGCGATGGTCGTGTGATTTTTGCAGGGCAGGTCGGTGGTCAGTTGCATGTCACCATCGAGCATCACGACGGATTGCGCACGAGTTATTCATTCTTGGAATCGATTTCTGTTCGCGTCGGCGATCAGATTGATGCCGGTGATGCGCTTGGAATTGCAGGAGGGCCGTTCCATTTCGGTGTTCGTGCGCCCGACAACTCGTACCTCGATCCTGAAGCGCTTCTTGCAGGTTCTCTTCGACCATCAGTGCGACTCGTACCGGGTACCGATCAAGGTCTCGAGCGCCTCGGCGCACAAGAGCGTCGTTCGTTACTTGAGACACTTCTTGACGACGGTGTTGCCGCGCTCTCAGCAACGGCAAGTTTTTCTTCACGAACATCTACGTTGCTTGCTCACTACGTCGTTGAATTGAATCCAGAAACACACGCGGCGCGTCTTGCCTATGCGGTTGGAAAATGGTTCAAGGACCGTGGGGCCTGCACGGAGTCTTCAACTCCAGTTCCTTCTCACACGTCACGACGGATCGTTGTCTTGGTGAGCGGACTGGGTACTGCGAGCGACTCGAATACAGCGTGGGAGATCGACACCAAATCACTCGGCTATGTCGATACCGATGTCGTTCGTTACTCCTATAAAGGTGGTCAAGCACCACGAGTTGGTAGTGATCAAGGATCACCAGTGCGTTCGGTTGCGTCACACCCACTCGACGCGATCAATACTCGTCCGTTCGATGCCGCCGACAGCCAACAGTCGATTGGAACCTCCGCAGATCATTTGGGTGTTCTCTTGCAGTCGGTTGCGATTGCGCAGCCGGGCGTTCCGATTGATGTTGTTGGTCATTCCCAAGGTGGAGTTGTGGCGCGTCTGGCGGTCGAGCGTTCTGGTGGAGCGAATCAACTTCCATCAGAGGTCGAAACATTGGTGACGGTGTCCTCTCCACAACAAGGGGCGCCGTTGGCCACCGGCGTGGTCGCTCTTGCTGACACTCCCGGAGGCACCGCGGCGTTGTCGCAGCTGCGCGCCGCGGGCATGGCCGAGGATCTGGACAATCGGCTGCCCGCTCTGGCGGATTTGGCCGAAACCTCAGCGACGATGGACGAACTCCACAGCCGGCAGATGCCCAGCTCGGTCCGGTTCGTCACGATCGGCGGCTCGGGTGATCTGGTGGTTCCGGGGTCTTCGGCAGGAGATTCAGCCGCCGATGCCTCGATCATTTTGCCTACGCCCCTGGGGAAAGAGGCCCATGGTTCGCTTCCCTCGACTCCAGCGGCCACAAGAGAAATCGGCCTTGCCGTGGCAAGAATGGGTCCCACATGCCAAAGCTTGGGTGTGGCCCTTTCAGGCTTTCTGACGGCCGAAACTGTCCGATACGGGGAGACCCTCGCGAGCGCCACTGCCGCTATCGGGGCCGGCGTGCTGCCCATCCCGCCGGCCGACTAATCGGTGGGCTGGCCCCGTTCCTTAGTGCTCCCATACACTCACTACCCGGCCCAACGACCGTTGGGCATGTTGATCACCCGATCGGCATTCCTCCACACACCCCGCAGCCGTGCACCCCACGGTCGTCTCCATCCCGGAAGACGCCAGCACGGGCCTGCGATCCTCCGAACCGATGGGAAGGAACACCCTCATGGCACCAGTTGTCACTATGCGCCAACTGCTCGATTCCGGCGTGCATTTCGGTCATCAGACCCGCCGTTGGAACCCGAAGATGAAGCGATTCATTCACGGCGAGCGCAATGGCATTTACATCATCGATCTTGAGCAGACGCTCGGCCGCATCGAAACCGAGTACAACTTCGTGCGTGATCTCGTTGCCGACGGCGGCTCGATCCTGTTCGTGGGCACAAAGAAGCAAGCCCAGGATCCGGTTCGTAGCTACGCCGAACGCTGCGGTATGCCCTATGTCAATGAGCGTTGGCTCGGCGGCATGCTCACCAACTTCCAGACCATGTCTAAGCGCGTCGCGAAGATGAAGGACTACCAGCGCATGCGCGATTCTGGTGACTTCGAAGCGATGCCGAAGAAGGAAGCCCTTCTTATTAGCCGTGAACTCGAGAAGCTCGAGCGCAACCTTGGTGGTATCCGCAACATGGAACGCCTCCCCAGTGCGATCTTCGTTCTCGACACCAATAAGGAAGACATCGCCGTAACCGAGGCCAACAAACTCGGTCTTCCGATTGTTGCTGTCGTCGACACCAACTGCGATCCCGACATCATCACGTTTGTGATCCCGGGCAACGACGACGCCATTCGTTCCGCCAACCTCATGGCTCGCATTATCAGCGATGCTGTTGAAGAAGGTCGCTTCATTGCATCGCGCAAGCGTGGTGCCGTTTCTCCTGAAGGCCCGGCCATTGTTGCCGAGCGCACACCGGAAGAAGAAGAAGCACACGAGGTTGCACAGGCCGACGCACGTCGTCAGGCTGCAGAAGCTGCTGCTGCCCGTGAGGCACGCATCGCTTCAGAACAAGCAACTGCTGAAGAAGCAATCACGCAGACCGATCCCGCAAACGAAACGATCCAGGAGTCCTAAACCCCCATGGCTGAATTCACCGCCAAGGACGTCCAGAACCTTCGTCAGATCACTGGCGCCGGAATGATGGACGCCAAGAAGGCGCTCACCGAAAACGATGGCGACTTCGAAGCCGCCAAGCAGTGGCTGCGCGAGAAGGGTCTGGCCAAAGTCGCCAAGCTCGGCGACCGCGAAAACTCGCAGGGTTCAGTGTGTGTGGTTGTCGACGGTTCCGTCGGCGCCATCGTGCAACTTAAGAGCGAAACCGATTTCTCGGCCAAAGCTGCTGACTTCATTTCGGTGGTGCAAGACCTCACCGAAATCGTTGTCGAAAAGGGCGCCGACGCGGTGTCCGAACTCAGCGATGAACTCGACGCACTGAAGATCGCCAAGAAGGAAAATATCGAACTCGGCACCGTCGTTCGTTTCGATGCCGCTGGCGACAACATCCTCGATTCCTATCTGCATCTTCAAGATGGTCGTGGTGTCAATGCCGTTCTTGTAGAACTCCAAGGTGGAACCAAAGAGATCGCTCACGATCTTGCGGTGCACATAGCGTTCTCAAAGCCGGCATACCTCAACCGCGACGAAGTTCCGGCCGAAGATGTCGAGCGTGAGCGTCAAGCGCTTCTCGACATCACGAAGGCTGAAGGAAAGCCTGAAGCTGCTTGGCCAAAGATCGTCGAAGGACGAATCAACGGCTGGTACAAGGAACAGGTTCTCCTTGAACAGCAGTTCGTGCGAGACGACAAGAAATCGATCACCGATCTACTTGCCGGCGCAACGCTCGTTCGTTTCGCTCAGGTGTTCATCGGGGTCTGATGGCATCCGCGCCCGCCCGCTGGTCGCGGGTCCTTCTCAAGGTCTCGGGTGAAGCATTTGCTGGCGATGCCGGTTACGGCATCGACGGTCATGTCGTGCAACGCATAGCGAAAGACATCGTTGATGTTCTCGCTGATCATCCCGACGTTCAGATCGCCATTGTTGTTGGTGGCGGAAACATCTGGCGAGGAATGGTTGGCGCCGGGGCTGGTATGGATCGCGCGCAAGCCGATTACATGGGAATGCTTGCCACAGTGATCAACGCGCTTGCATTGCAGGACACACTCGAGCAATTGGGCCAACCCACTCGCGTGCAGTCCGCTATTCAGATGGCGCAGGTTGCCGAGCCCTACATTCGCCGTCGGGCGGTGCGACACCTCGAAAAGGGTCGCGTCGTTATCTTTGCTGGCGGAACGGGCAACCCGTTCTTCACCACCGACACCACCGCCGCGTTGCGGGCGGTTGAGATTGAAGCTGGAGTTCTGCTGAAGGGCACCCATTCAGGGACCGACGGCATCTATACCGACGACCCCCGGACCAATCCTGAGGCGACCAAACTTGAAGAGGTCACCTACCTCGATGTCCTGAATCAGGGGCTTCGGGCTATGGATTCCACGGCGATCACCCTCTGTATGGACAACAATTTACCCATCGTTATGTTCGATCTCACTGGCGAGGGAAACGTGCGTTCGCTACTTGAGGGCGGTTCGGTCGGTACTCTCGTCCGTTGAGGCGGTTGTTGGAGTCCCCGTCGCTTTTGTCGATTTCTCCTGGAGTGTTCTGATGACATCAGAGATGGCCGACCTGCTGCTTGCAGAAACAGTCGACAAGATGAAGAAAGTCGTGGTTCATACACGCGCCGACTTCGCGTCTATTCGCACCGGACGAGCAGCGCCTGCTCTCGTCGAAAAAATTCTGGTCGACTACTACGGCTCGGAAGTTCCGTTGCAACAAATCGCTGGCTTCAATGTTCCTGAAGCTCGGCAACTTCTCATCACTCCCTACGACAAGGGAGCGATCGGAGCGATCGAACGTGCTCTTCAGCAGTCCGATCTCGGACTCAATCCAAGTAACGACGGAATTTCGATTCGCCTCACGTTTCCTCCACTCACTGGTGAGCGTCGGAAGGAACTTGTGAAGGTTGTCAAGAACATGGCCGAGGAAGGCAAGGTCTCGCTGCGTAATCAGCGACGATCAACTCGCCAAGAACTTGAGGCGCTCGAAAAGGCGGGAGACCTGTCGAAAGACGAACTTGAACGCGCCGAGAAAGAACTCGACAAAATCATTCACACCCAAGAGGCAGAAATCAGTGACGCTTTGGGTGCCAAAGAAACTGAATTGATGGAGGACTGATGGCGTCTGATGACCTGTCCCGAGAACCGAGAGCGCCAGGCGATCCCGAAGAAGTTCGGATCATCACCGTTGACGAAATAGCCGAGGCATCGAGTCGTCCCGATGTTGCTACTCGACTTCCCGAGCGCGACCTTCCGCCCCCTCCGCCGCCGGTAATGAATGTCGGACCGCCAACGGGCGAACACCAATTGCTTCATTGGACCGAGCCGGCCACTGGTCAGGTGCCTGCGGTTGTCATTGGTGACAATGCAGTCGATGACGATCGTGCATCGATGACCGATACCCCGCGTTTTCGAAGTGAGCACGACACAACTGCGCACGGCGATCTCTTCGCCGATCTCGGGTCGATTGAACCCGATGAACCAGTGGCTGAACGGCTTGGCGCGCTCGACACTGATGAACGAATCTCTGACGAGGCGTATCTGAATTTCGACGATGTTGAACTCGACCCGCAGCCGCGCCGCCGCGGTTCACGTCGAGGTCGGGCCTCTCGTTCTGCCGCTATCGATAATGATCCGTTGTCGGCGATTCTTCTTCCGCCCGATCTTGTCGGACCATCAACGCAGGCGCCACCCCCACCTCCTCCGTCGGTCGAACGCGCTGAACGCACCCGTCAGCCGGACGAAGAACGTACGTCCGAGGCAGCAAAGGGCCGCAACGTTCCAATTGCTGTCGCAGTTGGTATTGGCATGGCGATCGTTGCTGCGTTGTTGTTCAAGGCGGGTCCTGCGCCCGCAATGCTTCTCATCGAGGTTGTGCTGGTTGCCGCAGGATTCGAGTATTTCACCGCCATGCAGCGCAGCGGGTTTCGCCCTGCAACCTTGCTTGGCTTAGCAGCAGTCGCTGGACTTCCGATCGCGTGTTATTGGAAGGGCGAGTCTGCGATTCCGGCAATCATCGTTCT
>JAEMTX010000227.1 GCA_016462055.1 Acidimicrobiia bacterium
GGCCTGTTCAAGCTTGCGTGCAGTCGTTTCCCACGTGAAGACCGACACAGCGCGCTCAAACCCAGCGTTACCGAGTCGTGCTCGTTCAGCGTTATCAGCGAGAAGCCGATCGATTTCTGATCGAAGCGTTTCGACATCGGAGGGATCGACGACGACCCCACAGTCACCCACAACTTCTTCGGTTGACGTGCCCGATGACGTAATCACTGCAGTCCTCTGAGCCATGGCCTCCAACACGGGAAGCCCAAATCCCTCCTGGCGAGAAGGAAAACAGAAGATGTCAGCATCGGTTTGTAACGCCGCGAGTATTTCAGGCTCGACGAAACCAACTTGCAGAACCCGCGATCCAAGACGAGCGAGTCGTTGATCTAATTGCTCGTTCCATCCCTTGGGCCCAGCGAGAACGAGAGTTATAGACCGATCTTTGATCCCCTCAAACGCATCAAGAAGCACCGGGAGATTTTTGCGCGGTTCTATCGTTCCAGCCCACAGCACATATCGGCCATGGAGACCGAAACGCGCTCGCATGCCATCAATCATCGATTGATCAACCACCGCGGGATCGATCCCCCACGGAACCAGTCGAAGTCGAGAATGATCAAAACCGTGAGAAATGCATTCATCGATAGTCGCTTGCGAAGGACAAACAATGATTTGAGCATCACGCTTGGCGAGATCGATCGCTCGGTGGAAGAACGACACTCCGCGACGTGTGAACTGTGACGGGTCACGAAGGAACGTAAGGTCGTGCACGGTGGCCACAATCGGCACACTCGGCGGGGGCATCGCCATTCCCGTTGCGTGAATGACATCGACAGGACCAGTTGCTCGTTCCACCGAGGGGCGCCGAAGTCGGTGCCATGACTCGTACAAAGCGAGGCGAGGTAGCCCAAGTTGTGTGACCGGAATCGTGGGCACCCACGCCGCCTCTGGCAGGCCCCGGTGCCGAGCACTCACGCCAACAAGATCGAGCTCAGTGAAACGCTGAAGAGCACCCACGCTCCCAAGGGCGGCACGAGCCGTGCCGCCAGGAACGGCGTGCCAACACTGCTCGAGGGTGATTGCCACCCGACGACATCGCTCCATGGGCGAGCAAGTCTCCCACGGAGCCGACAGCGGTCCCGGCATCGCCCTAAAAGCAACCTAGTGGTGGTCTAACGGTCAGTAGGGTAACGCCATGGAGTTTGCACCAAACAGCGCCTTCTGGAACGACCGAAAGGTCCTGATCACCGGTGGACGCGGGTTTCTCGGCCAAGCAGTTGTCGATCGGGTGCAAGCACGAGGTGCGAAGGCACTCTTTGCTCCCTCAAGCGCTAAGTATGACCTTCGCGACCGCTTGGCCGTCACGAAGATGTTCACCGACACGCAACCCGATCTCGTCATTCATCTTGCGGCGCGAGTTGGAGGCATCGGAGCGAACATGGAGCGCCCCGCCGAGCTCTATCTCGACAATCTCCTTATGGGCACTTATGTCCTCGACGAAGCCCGTCTCCAAAACACACCCAAGACCGTGATGGTCGGCACGATCTGTTCCTATCCGAAATACACGCCTGTTCCCTTTGCAGAGGCATCCCTTTGGCAGGGGTATCCCGAGGAAACAAACGCACCCTACGGAATTGCCAAACTCGCTCAACTTGTTCAAGTTCAAGCAAACCGAGCCCAATATGGCCAAGACGCGATCTATCTCATGCCAACGAACCTTTACGGTCCGCGCGACAAGTTCCATCCGGCGGTTTCACATGTGATTCCGGCGCTCATCAAGAAGGCTGTCGACGCGAAAGAATCAGGTGCCGATTCCCTAGAGGTTTGGGGAACTGGTTCAGCGAGTCGGGAATTCCTCTTCGTCAATGACGCTGCGGAGGGGATCGCTCTCGCCGCCGAGTTTTACAACAGTGACCAGCCGGTCAACCTCGGCGCCGATCGAGAACTGCCCATCCGAGAACTCGTCGAAATCATTGTGAAACTCGTCGGATTCGAAGGCGAAGTCCACTGGGATACCACCAAGCCCGATGGTCAACCCCGCCGAGGTGTCGACGGTTCGAGAGCGCGCCAGGAATTCGGATTCAACGCCGGCACGACGTTCGACGAAGGCCTGAAGAAAACCCTCGACTGGTACTTGGCCAATCGTGTCGAGGCCGAAGCTCGCCCCGTCTGATCGAGGCCTTCACCAGAGGCTTAGCCGCAGGTCTGACCGTCGGGCACGCGGGGTATGAATTCGCTCAACGTTGTCGTGGTGACGGCTTGCGTCGTCGTTGTGGTTCCAAGTGCTGACGCGGTTACCGCGCTTGAACTTGACGGTGAAGATGCCGTTGTCGACGTCGTAGGCCCACTCAAGTCCGGAACAGCATTAGGGCTAGGAATCGGACGCGGCCCGCGGAATACATCGAATATTGGCTGCGATGCAGCGACGTTCAACTCAAGAACACTCGCGGCACCCACGATCATGCCGGTGGCGACAGGCGTGAAACTCACCAGAGCATCCGGATCGAACGTTCGGAATTGTGAACCAAGATCAACAAGTTGCTGAACCGTGAACTCTGTATCGAGCGTGACACTTTTCTTCGCGATATCGAGGAATTCCTTCAAGACAAATGGGTTGCGGACGCCTTGCGCAACGGCCTTCTTTAGCGCTGCACGGATGAACTGCTGCTGACGAGTAACCCGACCGAAATCACTTGTCGGATCTTCTTGCCATGTTCTCATGTTGTCGCGAGAAATTTCGAAATGACGAGATCGAGCGAATGCGAGTGCTTGCTCACTATTCAACGTCTGACATCCGACGTCGTATTGGAATAAGCCGGTCGCTTGGTCACGAGACGGGAAATTGAAATACACAGGCACACCATTGACTGCCTTGACCAACGCTTCAAAGCCCTGGAAGTCAACCATTGCGTAGTGATTGATCGGGATACCGAAGTTCTGATTGATCGTCTGGATTAAACGCTCTGGCCCACCAAGCGCAAGTGCGGAGTTGATGCGGCCTTGACCGCCACC
>JAEMTX010000228.1 GCA_016462055.1 Acidimicrobiia bacterium
CGGCGCGAATTTTGGAACTTCATCACGATAAGCATCACCGCGCCTACGTTGATGGCACGAACGCCACCTTGGAAAAATTGTCCGCAGCCCGTGATGCCGGAGATTTCTCGGCCATTGTGGGTTTAGAAAAAACTCTGGCCTTCAATATGTCTGGCCACGTTTTGCATTCAATGCTTTGGGAGAACTTAAGTCCGAACGGCGGTGGCGAACCAACGGGTGCACTTGCCGACGCAATTGGTGAAAACTTTGGTGGATTTGACGCGTTCAAAGCCCAGATGACTAACGCAACCATCACAGTGCAGGGGTCGGGTTGGGGTGCGCTTGTATGGGAGCCGCTGGGCAAGAATTTGTTGGTTCAACAAATTTATGATCACCACGCAAACTCAGTGCAGGGCTCAACCCCGCTATTAGTCATTGATGCATGGGAACACGCGTACTACCTGCAGTACGAAAATCGTCGCCCAGATTATGTCAATGCTGTCTGGAACGTCATTAATTGGGATGATGTAGCCAAGCGATTCGCTCGCGCAACTGTCTAGGATCTTCTTTCTAAGGTTTTTAAAGCTCTAATTATTTCCCTAGCCACGCCCAGCGACCTCTCGTTAAGGGAGCACCGAGAACCCACAGTTACAGAACCAGAAGTGAATCAGTGCGATCGCTTCCCGGCTCGCTCGAGCATCACTGCGAGATCTGCGCGAATGGGCATCGGTTGGGTCGCCGGCACAGATGCCCGCCCGGAGTTACCGGTTGGATACCTCGTCGCTGAAGCGGGTCCCGCAGCAATGAGTCGAACGAGTTGTCCTGTGATTTCGGGTCGGGATCGTTGAGTGATTGCCGCTGACAACATCGAGGCGTGCACGCGGATATGAAGACTCGCCCAGGGTTGACTCAACACATGGGCGTCTTCGAGCAATCCCCAGCATCGATCCCACTCTGACTGCGACCGAGCCTGACGAGCTTCACCACGATTTCGTTCCACTTGCTGACGCAGTTCCTTGAACGCTTGCAGCTTCACTGGATCTCGCTTCACGATGCCGCCCTTCGTTTGAAGGTCTATGCGAGCAAGCTGCGGAGCATCCAAGCATTCTTTTCATGAATCTGAATGCGTTGGGTTAGCAGATCTGCGGTGGGTTCATCTGCGGCACCATTCACAACGGGGTAGAGGGAGCGCGCAGTTCGAATAACTGATTCTTGTCCTTCCACCAGTTTTTGGATCATCTCTTGGGCATTAGGTGTACCGGCGCCCTCTTCAACGGACGAGAGTTGTGTAAATTCTGAATAACTGCCGGGGGCAAGAACATCGAGAGCGCGAATTCTTTCTGCAATGAGGTCGACAGCCAGTGCAAGTTCGGTGTACTGGGTTTCGAACATGAGATGCAATGTTTGAAACATCGGCCCAGTGACATTCCAATGGAACTTGTGTGTCTTGAGGTACAACGTGTATGTATCTGCAAGTAGGTGTGACAACCCGTCGGTGATTGCGAGACGGTCTTTTTCTTGGATACCTAAATTGGCGGGCATATTGTTCTTTCTTTAACGATAGATTGAGGGTTTAGAAATTTTGACGTTGAGCATTACGAAACAAATTTTATGGTTTTGTTTGTTACGGCATAACCTATGGGGCGCAAGCGCTAAAGTCAACTTCAGTCGGGACGCGCCACCGGTACATGCGCACATTCAACTCATTGATCGAACGAATGCCGACCTAGGCAAGGGTCACGGGCGCACATCGCCGGTCACGCTCGATGGCAAAGTAGTTGATTCGTATCACTACTCGGCAACATATGAATTCCCGCATTTCATTGGCTGCTTTACCGGAACACCAATTCCGTAATTACGTTCTTTCACCGACTCAATCTCCCCACTACGCTGTCGCCTAGATAGTGCATGATTTGGCGACGAGTTTCGCGCCACGGTCCGCGCTACCCCCGCCCTCGTAGCTCAGGGGATAGAGCTTCGGTTTCCTAAACCGTGTGCGCAGGTTCGAATCCTGCCGAGGGCACCAGCGTTTTACACCGCAATACTTTCATGCATTCTCTACCGATGTGCATGGCGGTGACCGGCCTGGCCAACCTCGCGGTGAAGGTTTTGGACTTAGATGCCGCTTGCGTCTTCTATGAAGAGTCCGGAGCAATCGCCTGACGCTAGTGATTTGTGTAATCGATTGGCCCTGAATCTTTTACGCCAATAGCGAAACAGAAACAATGTATAGGGGCGTGATCGCTAACGGGGCGCAGGGTATGGACAACGTCGGGCGGGATGTGCACAAGGTCACCTTGACGGATCTCGCGCTCCTCATCACCTATTTGCATAATTCCTCGGCCATTGAGGACATAATAAAACTCGTGGGTTGGATGTGAATGAGGCTCAACGTACCCACCGCCTGCCACTTCGAATTCGTTGACGAGTTCTAAGAATCCGCCCTCGGTGATGTCCTTAAACTCACGGGACTTAATCATCCACCAAACGGGAACCGTTCCGTTGTGTTCAACAATCGGCTCAACGTCTTCGATACTTCGAACATCCATGGTTCACTCTCCCGAATATTTGTAGTCGTCAAACTAATGTTTAGCATCCCGACCCCGGTTTGCTGAACAATCAGCCCGCGGTCAGCCGTTTCTTTACAAAACCGAGGCCGGCGGGTCGACTCCGTAATTGAACCGATGGACGGCTGCTCCCAGTGCCACTGGCGCACATTAGGCTCCGGCTTTAAGCAGCAGCTCCGCGAGCTCTGCTGGCTCCGTGACCATAGCGTCATGGCCGGTGGCGATCGCGAGCATTTCGAAACCCTCCTCGCGTGCCCTCTCGGTTGCCGGCACCGTTCCTGCGTTCTTCGGCGCCGTGAGGTCGATGAAGGTGCGCGGCAGAGATCGCGCGGCGTCGCGCGGCGCTGATAGCGGCTCAGTCGAAGCGAGCAGGGGCATGTCGGTGAGGTTCTCCCAAACCCACTTGCGGTCAACGGGGTCGGTGAGGCCCCAGCGATCGAGGAAGC
>JAEMTX010000229.1 GCA_016462055.1 Acidimicrobiia bacterium
AACGAGTCACTGCTTCAACATCTTCAGTTGAGTACTTCAGCGCCTTCATGCGCTCACGGGTCATGCGGGCACCGACAACTTCGTGATGATGAAACGACACACCCGCATCGCCGATCGCGCGCGTTCGCGGCTTTCCGACATCGTGATAGAGCGCTGACAAACGAACGAGACGATTCGTGCTTGTCTTTCCAATAACCGCAATGGTGTGCGTCAGTACGTCTTTGTGGCGATGAATTGGATCCTGCTCCAAGCGCATGCGCGAAAACTCGGGAAGGAACTGATCCATCAACCCAGTGTCGGCAAGGAACCACAAACCTGGCGTTGGGTCATCGACAACCATCAACTTGTCGAATTCGTCGCGGATGCGTTCGGCGGAAACGATCGACAGTCGTTCGCACATTGACGTCGCCGCCGCGAGCAACTCGTCGTCGGGCGCGAGGCCGTAACCAGCCAGGAACCGAGCTGCGCGCAACATGCGCAACGGGTCATCAGAGAATGACTCTTCGGGCGAGAGTGGTGTGCGCAAGCGACCGGCAGCAAGATCTTCAGCGCCCCCAAACGGATCGATCAGCACGGGATCAGGCAACGACAACGCCATTGCATTCACCGTGAAATCTCGTCGGGACAAATCTGCTTCGATCACATCGGAGAACACGACCTCGGGCTTGCGAGATTCAGGGTCGTAGGCCTCGGCTCGATGGGTAGTGATCTCATAGGTCCAACCATCGGTCTGGCAACCGATGGTGCCGAACCGCTCACCCTGGGTCCACACCGAATCGGCCCAGCCCTTGACGAGTCGTTTGGTTTCCGCCGGGAGAGCATCGGTGGTCAGATCAATATCTCGACCATCGGACATGTCCCGGCCGAGAAGGAGGTCGCGGACAACACCACCGACCAAATAGAGCTTGTATCCCGACGCGGCGAACCGCTCAGCCAGTGGGGCCGTTCGTTCAAGCACCGGGCGAAGGCGATCGGGAATCATCGGGCGGAGGCTACCGGGACAAGCCCCACCGACCCGACGGAGTTGCCCTGCAGAGGAGCGAGAGGCTTATCGGTCCTAGGCTCGCTCTGACGCTATGCGACGGACTGACACCATCACCGGGCATGCCGACCGCATGCGGATCGGCCCTTGGCGGGGCGACCCTGCGCTCGCCCTGCTCAGTCCGACCCCGGGTTCTCCCCCTTCGCCTGACGCACTCAACCTTGCGCTCGCTTCGGTCGCCGATGCTGGTTATCGGGCGGTCCTCACTCCAGCCCTGACATTCACCGAGCAACCCGTCTTTCTTCATCGCGGCTTTTCTGTGCATGAGCGGCTTCACCTCCTGCGCCACGACCTGTTCGCTCTTCCCAGTGCGAGCGCTCCTTCGGCACATCTACGTCGCGGACGTGCTCGCGATGTCACGGCTGTGCTTGATCTCGACGGCTTGGCCTTCGACAGTTTCTGGCGATTCGATCTCAACGGCCTCCTCGATGCCCGCCACGCCACACCAAAATCACGATTTCGGGTTGCCTGTATCGGTGACCGTGTTGTCGGCTATCACGTCGCCGGCGTCGCCCGTCGTCTTGGCTACCTGCAGCGACTCGCCGTTCACCCAGAGTTCCACGGCAATGGAATTGGGACCGCATTGATCGGCGACGCCCTTCAGTGGTGTCGTCGGCGCGGCTGTGAATCTGCTCTGGTGAACACGCAAGAGATCAACCAGCGCGCGCTTGCGTTGTACCGCCACCTCGGCTTTTCTGATGAACCCACTGGGCTCGCCGTGCTTACGTTGAATTTCTCTGAAAGTCTCAACAAATGATGGGCCGCGTCACACGCGTCGGCATCGTCGCATTCGTTCTTCTTGTTCTGTGTCCGGTCTTTGCCAACGCTCAAAGCGCTCAGACAGCAACGCAACAACTAAAACTCGTCCGCCAAACCGCGTTTGTTGGGCCAAACGGCGTTTTCTCTGCCGAGATTTCCGTCGGAGATCTCCCCGCAAACACAAAAGTTGATCTTGTGCTCTTCGGTGCAGTGACAGGTCGAAACCGACTTGCTCGAACAATCGCTGGCGAGCAACTTGGAAGAGCACTTTTTTCCACCCCCGCCATCATTCTTGATGCCTCCGGTTCAACAAGAACACTCTCGCTTCCACTCAACGAAAAGTGGCCCGCTCCTGAGGGCGGAACCGTCCTGTCCGAAGCGGGCGTCTACCCGGTTCTCATCGAAGCCACCGCGGCAAATGGAACACGGCTTGACAGCATCGTCACGCATCTTTTGCGCCTTCCAAGCCCAACGACTCCTACCTCACCACTTGCGGTGGCCGCAACGGTTGTGATCGACGCGCCGCTCGGCGTGAGCCGCGAAGGTGCCCCACAATTCTCCGACACACAACTCAGTCGAGCCAGCGAGCAATTTCGCATCATTGCTGCAGCAGCAAATACGCCGCTGACACTCGCGGCGACACCTTTTCTTGTTCAAGCGTTAGCGGAAGCCGGTGACACTTCACCACGTCCCGACAGGCAGGCTCGCCAAACTCTGAGTCGTCCCTATGTCACGATCGATGCGGGTTCACTCATTTCTGCCGGCCAAAGTTCGGTCCTCGCCACTGAATACGCCGCCGGCGACAACGTCCTCGCCAACATCTTCGAAGCTGCCCCTGATCGTCGAACATTGGTCCTTGATCCGTCTGTGACTCCAAGCGCTCTCAATCTCCTCGCGCAATCAGGGACACGGTCCGTGGTCCTCCAGTCATCCCAAATTCGATCCTCGTTGGTGTCGGATGAAAGTTCCGTGCTCACCAATCGTTTCGTCATCGAGAGTGAAAATGGAACATCGTTCTCGGCTATGGCCAACGACGACGTCGTTTCTTCACGGTTCCTCCCGACCGCCGATCCGATTCTTAATGCGCATCATGCGTTGGCTGAGTTGATGCTGCTCCACCAAGAGCAACCCGGTGTTAATCGCGGCGTGGCCCTAACAATTCCCGCTTCAGCTGACACCGTCAC
>JAEMTX010000047.1:0-3628 GCA_016462055.1 Acidimicrobiia bacterium
CGGACACAACGAGTGAGCGACCGAACCGACACCTACCGGTTCTACGGAACATGGCAGATCCCCGACCTACCCGGTGTCCCCCGCAAACTCCGCAACGCCACCACACCAATCCGACACAACTCCTATAACCACGAGATCACCGACAAGACACCGCGCACCCGCGCCCTGCGCGTCATCCCCGAAACCGACGACTCCTTCAGTCGACTGTTCGGGCTGCGCGAAGACTCCGAATCGATGCACCACCATCTCAAGATGACGCTGCTCAACGGTCGAGCTCGAAGCGTCGGCCGTCATCGACAATTGTTCGACTTCCACGGCTACCAGGCCCATGTCGCCATCACCGCGCTGCTCGCATGGCATCACCGAACCGGCACAGATCTTTCACGCTGGTTCGGTCAATGGAAACCACCGAACCACGCGGTCTCCGCCGCCGCCTGAACCAAAAGCCACCCGAAACTTCCGACCGGGTGGCTTCAGCGCGTCCTAATACCGCTCGAAACTTCCGTTTGATCTAACTGAACTTTCGACCGGCCCAGAACCCCCGAACTACCCTTCCCCCATGGCTTCCGGGCCGTTGCGCCGAGTTTCGCGCCACGTTCCGCGCCATCCCCGCCCTCGTAGCTCAGGGGATAGAGCATTGGTTTCCTAAACCATGTGCGGTGGTTCGAGTCCACTCGGGGGCACCACAAACCGAAAGTTGTGTTGCCACATGGCCAATCTCACAGATGTCGGCGAACACGACGGCTGGCGTTGTTGGTTATGCGATGAGCCAGTTGATTCTGAAATGTCGGTCAACGATTCACGTGGTCCCAGCATCGATTCGATGACCACCAAGTCGAAAGGCAAGAACAAGAGCTCAACCGACGTGTTCGGCGCAGAACGCCTTGCCCATCGTGACTGCAACACTAAAAAAGGTGCGGTCGCTCCCGTTGTGGAGTGGCCCGATCGTCTCTTTGTTGTCGACCCAGCACCCATCATCGGAAGTGTTGAACGTCTCGCTCGCAAAGGTGGCCGCGAAGTCGTCGCCCGCTGCCCATCCCAAGAAGACGCAACCGACGCCGCTGACTGGCTGATCGATCGCCTTTCGCGGCTAACGCCCGATCTCTCGTTCAGTACACAAATCGATTCAGGCGGCGGTCAATTCTTGCTCGTTCTCAATTCCTGATTTCGCCATCGAACCGCTCGTCAGTCCTGGCGAAGATGGCCACTACCTATTCAGGTTCGCTCTGCAGCCAGTTTTGCCGTTTCCCAATCGCTGATCATGGTTCCGAACGTCATTGGGTTGTAGATGTCTTCTTGGTAGGAAAACTGATTGTTCCCCGCGTACTTCGCAAGGCTGAAGTTATAGGCGCGATGCACCGATCCATCTCCAGGGTCAGCCATAACTGACCATGCTTGAAAGACAACCCAACCGCGTTCATCGTCAACGATGTGCCACTCAATAGGAAAGTCCACGATGCAATTTCCCGGATACTCCTTCACCATTGAACGGGTATAGAACGCCTGAACTTCCTCCCGGCCGTTCATCTCTCCGATCAAGTGCTCTTTATAGAAACAATCCTCGGTGAAATGTTGAGCGAAGACAGACCAGTCTCCCGTCCGTGCCCCATCATCGGCGGCCGCTACGTACGACGAAAATGCTGCTTCGATTTCTTCTTTACTCCATGCACCCATGACATCTCCTTTTGCGTAAGTACTACTCAAGTCGTTGAAAATTCCGACCAGTCGATTGATTCGCTGAGTCGTTTGTAGTCATCCATCGAAAATGGCCACTGGGTAACAACACGCCCATTTGGCGCCCGGTAGTACCCGTTGCAGTCGGCATTCCAAACATCAATCCCATCGATCGCCGCTTGCACGTCGACGTTGTAGGACTCCATCACCTCGGGTTTCACTTCAAGGGTTTGAATGCCTTCGGCGCCCATGCGATGCAGCAACTGAAGCACGTGTTCGGTCTGATACTCCAGCATCCGGATAATCGAGCCGTTGTTCATGTTGGGGCCATAAAGCATGAAGAAGTTAGGAAACCCAACCGTAGTGACACCGAGATAGGCCTGCGCTCCTTCTGACCATGCATCCGCAATCGAGGCTCCGTCGCGACCGGTGATGTCAACCGTTGCAGCAAACTTCGTTGCGGCAAATCCCGTTGCCATAACGATCAGATCAACTTCTCGCTCGACGCCATCGTCAGTAACGACAGCGTTGTTTGTGATCCGAGCGATTGGCTCAGTCACCAGTTCCAGGTTCGGCTCGTTAAAGGCCTTGAAGTAGTCGTTCGAAAGTAACGGCCGCTTGCAACCAAATGGATGATCAGGTGTGAGTTTGGCTCGCACCTCTGGATCATTCACCACACTTAGTGCTGCGAGTCCATACTTCTCGCTCAGTTCAAGAAGGTCTTTCAGTGCAAAAGTCATCCCGCGATTCATCCGGCCTTCAATGTCACTGCGCATTTCGAGCAATGGCGTCGGATCTTTACGGAATGCTTCGAGTTCGGCCTCGGTGTAGGGGGTGTCCTCCTTGGGAAGGATCCAATTCGGAGTTCGTTGGAAGAGGTGGACCTGACTGGCCGTCTTACGAATCTCAGGGACAAACTGAACAGCACTCGCCGCACTTCCGATAACGGCAATGCGCTCGCCGCCAAAATCATGCGACCAATCCCAACGCGCCGAATGAAACATTGCACCTTCGAACGAATCGATTCCTTCGATCTCGGGCCACACCGGGTGCGTCAACATTCCAACGGCGCTTACGAGAATCTCCGCTTGAAACCCTGCACCCGATTCGGTTGTGACTGTCCAGACTGACGACGCCTCATCCCAAGATGCCGATGTCACACGATCGTTGAACCGACAATGCGATGTTACCCCGTACTTGTCAGCAACGTCACGCATGTAGGCGAGGATCTCGGGCTGGCGGCCATAAGGCTTTGTCCAGTCCGGCTTGAACTCAAAGGTGAACGAATACATCGCCGACTGCACATCGCATTCGCAACCCGGATAGCGATTGAGGTTCCACGTTCCGCCGACATCGTCGCTGGCCTCGAGAATGACGAACTCGTCGAAACCTTCTTCAAGGAGACGTTTACCCATCACGATTCCGCCCGGGCCCGCCCCGATGATTACGACTCGCATTGGCTATCTACCCCCGTGTCACGACAACTCAATTAAGCCTACGCCGGGAGACAATTGCGTGTAGGAAGAGAGCATGAAGCGTTCAGCACGCGCCATGGTGCAAACAGGTCCTGGAGTTCTTGAACTACAGGAGTTCTCCATTCCCGATGCGGATGACGACGGCGCAATCTTGCGAGTGGAGGCATGCGGAATCTGCGGCACCGATCTTGAGACCTATCGAGGATCGATCCCGCTTCGCTACCCGGTCATCCCAGGCCATGAAGCCGTCGGCATCATCGAGACTATTGGCGCTTCTGCATCGCAAGCGTGGGGTGTGGTCGCAGGAGACCGCGTGATTGTTCCTGCGGAATTGGCCTGCGGGCAGTGCGTTTCCTGCACGGAGGGAAACCCCTGTCTCGCTTCGCCCGGAACGCACGGATTCCTTCCCACCTCGGTCGAGCCATCGCTCTGGGGCGGGTTTAGTGACTACATGTATCTGTCGCCACAGTCGCGCCCAA
>JAEMTX010000047.1:3638-11399 GCA_016462055.1 Acidimicrobiia bacterium
CCCAATCAAAATCAACTCGATAATCGACGCGTCGATCGCTGCCCTCTTCAATCCTCTCGGCGCCGGGTTCGCGTGGGCTGTCGATGCGCCGAACTTGCAGCCGGGGCAATCAATCGCCATTTTTGGCCCCGGCCAACGAGGACTCGCCAGTGTCATCGCTGCGAATTCGATAGGTGCATCTCAGATTTTTGTCACTGGTTTTGGTGAACGCGACCGCCACAAACTCGAACTTGCGGAATCATTCGGTGCTGATCTCGCCATCAACACCGAATCCGACAGCGCTGTCGATGCGGTTCTTGCTGCAACAGATGGCAAAGGCGTCGATGTTGTTGTCGACACAACCCCTCATGCCCTGCAGCCCATTCACGACGCGCTTCGAATCGTTCGCCCTGGCGGAACAATCGTTCTCGCAGGCATGAAAGGTAGCGCAGTCGATGGATTCCCGACCGATGAAATCGCAATGCGTCGGCTCACCATCAAAGGTGTTCGCGCCGTTGATGCGGCCAACTTCAAACGAGCGGTCGCGCTGATCGAACACTCACCCGATCTTGTCGCGCAACTCCATACGCATAATTTCTCACTTGAAGACGCTGCGAAAGCGATTGAACTGCTCGCAAATGGCGATGGCATCGCAATCACTCTTCGCACCTGACCCCGCGCCGCACAAGAACACGCGGGCTCGCAACATCGCCGGAAAACGACTGAGGGCGGCCGCCGGTTTCCCGACGACCGCCCTCAGTAACACCAAGGCACCAAAGTGCCTTGAACTTCTAGCCGGCTTGCGAGATGCGATTGGCATCAAGTTTGGCGGCTGCAACTACTGGTCCAGTCACGTTGCCAACAAACTTGTCGGAACATTCCATCTGGCCCATGGTCGCCGGAGCAACCTGCACATATTTGGTGCTTTGGAGCTTCACAAGCATGCCGCAATCTGGAGGGAGATTCGCACCTGGGTTGGTGTTGGCCTGTAATCCACCGGCATCCCATTTGTTCACTGCCTTCAGTTTGCTCAACACACAGTCACTTGTCAGCGTGCTTCCGCATTCCTTTGCCCCCATGGCCCAAAGCAGGAAGCTCGAGGTTGCTTGTGCACCAAGAAGACCTGTCTTCCCATTTGCAGCTTTCAGGAGGTCAAGATACTTCTGAGTAGCAGGATGCTCGCTTGCTTGTTCGAAGGGATAAAAAGCCATACGAACATAAACGTTGTCCGCCAGCCCAGCGGTGTTCCAATTTGCGAAAGACGTGTCATAGAAATTGGAATCCGAATACCACTTCGGGGCGTAGCCAATCTGCTTAGCGGCGTCGAGCACATTCTGGAAGTTCGGCGCTGGAGAACCAGAGAAGTACACCATTTCAGCGCCACAATCCTTCAGACGCTGAACGAATGGTGTCCAGTTTGATTCGCCCATGATGTTGTACTCCTGCTCACAGTCAAGGAACGTCCATCCTGCGGCCGGGAAAGCGGCCTTTGCCTTGTCTGTGGTGTCCTTTGTTGCTGCATAATTTGCAGTGAAAATTGCTGCCTTCTTGACTGCCGTCGGGAAAAGTTGGGCCAACTGGTAAGGAGCCGAAAGTGGCGTCTTGTCAACAGGGTTCGGAACCGGCTGAATCATGAGAGCACCATTTGCAAATGCTGGACTCACCGTATAGGTGGGAACTGCGGCCATTTTGCAACCGAGCCGGGTCTTCTCTTGAGCCGAGTCGAGTGACCAACCTTCGCCCACCAGCATGAACACCTGAGTACATGCCTCGGTCATGACGTTGTTGACATTCATAATTGCTGCGTCGTAGTACTTACCCGTCACCTGACGACCGTTGATGCCACCCTGATCGTTACACCACTTGATCATGGCCTTCATGGCGTCAGACATTTCCTTGTTGAGGCCAGGAGCTGCTGCGTAACCCGCATCGTCTCCGTAACCAATCGTGATGGAAGTGTCGGTCACGCCCTGGGCGGTTGCGCCCTTGGCATCGCCCTTGCCACATGGCGAAGCCATGGTGCCGAAATCGGTTGCTGAAGCAACCTTTGTTGTTGCAGTGCTGTCGCCAGATGAACGGCTGCTGCCGCCACACGCTGCCGCGAAAATGCTGAGCACGGCGACAACCGCCACAACCAGCACGGTGCCGCTAGTGCGACGCTTCGACCGGCTCTTTACCGGTGTACTTCCATGGCCTTTAGGCACTGAATTCCCCTTTGTAGATGACTGTTGTACCGACCGAAGCCGGGTGTTTCACTCGATACAACAAGCGAAACCTGCATTGCAGCGCACTGAAATCAGTGCGGGGCGGTCGTTATGGCCTCCCCTTGGGCCACCACCAAGGTGACGGCAGACACTGAGGTTACTGTCCCAATTCGGAAGTGACAAGCGTCATCGCGCCGAGAGACCTCTTATTCTCAATGGTTTCTGTCCCGATTCCCCGGGCTCAGATGCCCCCGTAGGTCAGATCGGTGCGATCCCTTGCCCCAACAGTGAAATCAGGATCCCATTGGAAGGTCGCCGCCGGATCGAAGGCCACGGTGTAATTCCAATCAAAGGCACAGACCCGCTTGGCGATGAGCCATTGCCCTGAACGGCGCTCGAAACGGTCGACGTAGCGAAGGGCCATGATCATATCGGTTGCTTGGCCAGATTCATCGGCTCGGCTCACATGGTGAGCAACGCAATAGGTATCGACTTGGGCCACATCACCGTCAAGGCGGATGTGAGGGAGGGCGATGAAGTGCGTCGTGGCCGCGAAATGAGGCAGCACCGTGCACACCCAATCGGCGAACTCAACGCCCGAACCTCGGAATGAGTTGTGATCATCAAAACCATCAGAGTGATAGCAGGACGCCATGAGTTCGCGATCAAGCCGGTCGGTGCCGCGTGCGAGCCGCTGAATCACATCGGTGATCTCGGCGCGTGCAATGAGTTCGTCGGTTGTAAGCATTCGTGCAGTCTCGCGAATGCTGGACAATCGTGCTCAGGATTGTTCGAGATCAGACCATTCGCCCGAATGCGGAGCTTCCTCGGACTCGAGGTCAGGAAGAAAGACGAATGCCGCGATCGAGCCACACAATGCGACGCCAGCACACACGAAGCACCCAAGGCGCATTCCTTGCATGAACGCGTCAGAAGCAGAGGTTCGGAAAAGTTCCTGAACTTCGGTGGGCGCTTGTGACGCAACCACGATCGCCGCAGCCATAGAGGCTTTTGCTGCAGTAACCGCTTCGGCAGGGACCTGAGGAAACTTCGCGAGGAACTCACCGATCTTTGGGGCGTAGACCGATGCGAACACACTGCCCACCACCGCCACACCCAGCGTTCCGCCGATTTCACGCGTGGTGTCATTGACTGCTGCACCCGCGCCTGCTTTTTCTTTCGGCAATGACGACATGACCGCTGCGGTTGAAGGCGATGTAACGAGCGAAAGACCCGTTGCGATGAACGCCATCGAAATCACCACTGGTCCGAAGTACGCCGTATCGGCGCTACAGAAACCGATGATAATGAAGCCGATCATCATCGTGAGCAGACCAGTTCCCACTACACGCCGTGGGCCAAACCGCAGAGCGAGCCGGGCCGCGTTTGGCGCAGTGATTGCGGCGAAGATCGCAAACGGGAGAGTGTGAAGGCCTGCAGACAACGTCGAGTACCCGCGCACGAACTGGAAATACTGCGTAACGATGAAAATAAATCCGAAGAGCGTGAAGAATGCCGCTGCGATTGCGCCGGCAGCTGCACTGAAGCGAGCGATTCGAAACACACGGACATCGAGCAACGGGTATTCGCGGCGAAGCTCGTACCAAACGAAGAACGCCAGCAGCGCTGCCGAACCGATGAATCCACCGATTGTTCTGAACGACGTCCAACCTGCATGCGGTCCTTCGATCACGGTAAAGACGAGAAGTCCAATAGCAAGGATTGATGTAATCGTGCCGACCCAGTCGAATGCACCGGAATCAGGGTCGCGAGATGTGGGAACAAGGAACCATCCAGCAAGAAGTGCGATCGCGACGATCGGTACGTTCACGAGGAAAATTGATCCCCACCAGAAGTGTTCAAGCAAGATGCCACCGGTGACTGGTCCGAAAGCAACCGCCATACCGGAAACGGCTGACCATGCACCGATGGCCTTCGCTCGCTCGGTTGGATCAGTAAAGACATTGGTGAGAATCGCCAGCGTTGCCGGAAAGACGAGCGCTGCTCCGATACCCATCGCGGCGCGAGAAGCAATCAATTGGCCCGAACTGGTCGAGAACGCTGCGACGACCGATGTCGCAGCGAAGATCAAGAGACCGACCTGCATTGTTCCCTTGCGGCCGATGCGATCACCCAAACCGCCGGCGGCAAGCAGAAGCCCGGCGAACACAAGGCTGTAGGCATCGACGATCCACTGAAGATCTGTCGTGGACGCTCCCAGATCACGACTGAGCGTAGGTAGTGCCACGTTCACGATCGTGTTGTCGACAACAACGAGAAACACACTGAGGGCGAGTACAACAAGAATCCACCAGCGCCGGCGATAAATGGTTTCTGAATTCATAAAAGTCTTTGTTCCCGATTTCGATTTTGACCAGTTTTACTGAACCGTACACAGCCGGGCTAGCCGAGTGGTTCAACAGAAATCTGCAGTACTCGCCTCACACCCGGTTCAAGTTCGGTGACATGACCCTTGCCATGTTCGTCCTCGGCAAGCACCACGGAACCAGCGGGCAAGGTTCGCGTTTCACCATCGCTCGTGGTGATCCGTACCCAGCCGTCAAGGAAGACAACGAACTGTCGCCGCGGTGCATTGTGCGCAGCCGGCATCTGGTCCACCGCTTGCACGGTAAGGAACTGCACACGATCGACATCAATGCCAGGAGAAACCCAAAGTTCAGCTACGCCTCGTTCTGCCGGAGTCACCGCACGATCGAGCGTGACGTCCTCGAAGTGACTTTCTCCCTCCGCATCAGCCCAAATCCGCAAGTAATCCATTACGAGAAACCAAGCCAGCCAGCAACTGTTTGCAGCAACACCACAACGGCTAGTGCTGCGATGACGACCACGCAGACAAGTGCCGCAAGACGGAACTTTGGTCCGTTCACTGCGTTGCCAAGCACTGATCGTCGGTTCGCCAAGATCAGAATAAAGATCAGGATGATGGGCGTGATCAGACCATTGACCACCTGCATGTTGATGAGCAGCGAAATCAAGTTGCCCGGCAGCAATGCCACCGAGGCGCCGACCACGATCAACGCAGTGAATAGCCCCATGAACAGTGGCGCTTCGCGGAACGTCTTAGAAACCGAACGCTCGACGCCGACTGCTTCTGCAACTGCATACGAAGTTGCCAATGGGACCACCGCAGCAGCGAGCGCTGATGCACCGAGCAACCCGATACCAAAGAGAGCCTCTGCAGCTGCTCCAGCAACAGGCTCCAGTGCTTGGGCCGCTTGTTCTGCTGATTGTAATACTCCCGTTCCACCGATTGCGGCAGCGGTTGCAATGATGATCGCCATTGAAATGAAGTTGGCGAATAGTGCACCGGTAATCGTGTCGATACGAACCATTCGATATTCGTCGGGACCGCGCCCGCTATCGGCAACGGCTGCGGCTTGATACAGCTGCATGTAGGGCGTGATGGTTGTGCCGATTAGTGCAACAACGAGGAACAGGAATTCTTTTGTTCCCAGCATGTGTGGAATGAGGGTGTTGCTTACGACCGCTCCCCAATCAGGCTTTCCAAGAATCGCGGCAATTGGATACGTGATGAACGCCAGCCCCAGCAACAGAAAGACTCGTTCGGCATAGCGGTAGTTGCCGAAGACGACCACGGCCCAAATTGCAAAGGCTCCGATTGGAATCGAGATGTAGCGAGAGACTCCGAAGAGTTCGAATGCAGCGCCAATACCGGCAAATTCCGAAACAACAAGTCCAAGGTTGGCGATAAGCAAACAGACGATGGCGAATGTCGAAGCGCGGAGCGGGAACTGCTCGCGGATAAGTGACATCAACCCTTCGCCCGTGAACGCGCCGAGCCGTGCAGACATTTCCTGCACAATCACGAGAGCGATTGTCACAAGCATCATCACGAACAACGTTCGGTAACCGAATTGCGAACCGGCTGATGCGTAGGTCGCAATGCCACCGGCATCGTTGCCCGCGTTTGCCGCGATAAGCCCCGGGCCAAGAACGGCAAGCCAAATCATCCAACGACGGCGTCGTTTGGGCGCGGGCGGACGCGCTCCAGGCACCTTCGCAGGATCGTTGGTTGACTCGGCCATAACAGCTCAGTTCACGCGAGCAGTCGAGCGAAGGGTCGGCGGCTGGAATCATGTTGCGGGATGAGTGCGTCAACCACATCGTCAGCAAGGATTCGACCGATCGGACGTCCACCATCATCAACAACCACGATCGATGACCCGCGATTCTCGACGAATGACTCGATCACATCTTCGATTGGTGCTTCGACCGTAACCGTGACGGGCCAAGGTGAACCGATGAGAGAACGAAGCGTGTCTTCGGGCTTGGCCATAAACAGGTCGATCATCAAGATGTCGTCAAGCAATGTGCCATCGCCATCGAGCACGAGAATTGATTCGAGTCTCGCGATGTCTTCCGCTTCCTCAAGCAATTGACGCGCAGCGGTGACTGTCAGATCGGCGTCGAACGCAAAGAGTGCAGTGGTCATGAGGCCGCCTGCAGTCTCTTCGTCGTACCCAACCAAGCGGACAAGAACCGCAGCATCTTCTTGGTCCATCGCCGCCAACAACTCTTCGCGAGTTTCATCATCGAGATCTCGGAGCGCCTCAGCGGCTTCATCGGGCTCCATCTCCGCCAGCAGCGCCGCCGCCTGTGCGGGATCGGCGTCACGAAGAAGCACTGCCAATTCGTCTGGCTCCATTTCCTCAAGTGCGTCAGCTGCGGTCTCCGCATCGAGGGCAGCAAGAAGTTCCTGGCGCTGCGATCGACCGAGTTCCTCAAGAAGATCCGCGAGTTCGCCGGGGCGAAGTCGACGAAGTTCACTATTGGCACGGCTCAACCGCACTGGTTCGCCTGGATCGGAGAACGGTTGAATAGCCGCCCAGTCGATCACGCGATCTGGGTGCGGACGCACTCGCCAGCGAGCAGGACCAAGACGGCGCAGCAAGGTTGAGAACCCAACATCTGCACCCACCAAGCGATAGCCGCCGCCAACGCGCGCAAGAAACAGATCCGCCGCACGGAAGACACGCACTCCGTCAACGTCAACCATCTGATGATCGATCACATCATCGACAAGTTTTACTTCGTTGTCGCGCCGAGCGAACTGACGGAGATCAACTTTGGCTGAACGCAGAACAACACGGCGTTGCTCCATCTCACCGATCTTGTCGGCCGATACCCATGTGAGCTGTCGCCCCACGCGAACCACCAGACCAGTGAGAGGCGGGTAGGGCTCGCCTTCCCAACGAACAACAAGATCGACCAACCGGCCGACTTCGATACCGGAGGAATGCACAACCGGCGCGCCAGTAAGTCCCGACACAGAAAGCAGGGACTCGGCAACAGCCTCGAGGGCAAGGAGACGTTTTGTTCGTTGTTTACGGCGTTGCGCAATGGCACGCGGTGCATTGAGGGTCTGCGGCATAACCGACTCCAGAGTTAGAAAACGGACGGGCCACGCCCGCTCTACCTCACTGAATCCGAATCACGAAGACTCTCAGTTGGAAGCAAAGAAGGCGACGTACGACAGAAAGCACGTACTTGGGGGCTCGCTTGCTGGCATATGGGTCACCTCCTTGAGATATCGACG
>JAEMTX010000048.1 GCA_016462055.1 Acidimicrobiia bacterium
ATCGAAGGCGTCTTCGCTGGCGTGCCCGCCCGGGCCATGGCCACAATCGTGGCCGAGGGCGATCGCTTCAGTTAAGGAAACGTTGAGACCAAGGCCGCGGGAGATCGCCGTTGCTACCTGTGCGACCTCGAGCGCGTGTGTGAGCCGGGTGCGTTGATGGTCGTCGGGAAAAACAAAGACTTGGGTTTTTCCAGAAAGCCGACGGAAGGCCGGTGAGTGGAGAATGCGATCGCGGTCACGTTCAAAACAGGTTCGAAACTCGTCGGGTTCTTCCTCTGTGGCTCGGTTGCCAGCTCCGTACGCCCGAGTAGCCCCCAGAGCGAGGATCTTGTGATCATGCGCTTCACGTTCTTCGCGACGGACGCTATGAGCAGTAACTGTCGGCGGAGGGCTCTGGCTATGAGCGAGTACAAGGTTGTCCGCAGTTGGGGCCCCCTTCATGGTGGCGACCCATTCCTCGTGTCGTGGTGATCGGGAGGATGGTGCCTGCTCTTTCATGGAGGAATCCTGCCCTATTAGTGAGACATCGGGGGGACAAGAAGTATCTATCTGCGGACATGGGTCCCCCAACCCGTAGGCTCTTCGGTCGTGTCCGGATTTATCGACGAATGCCAACTCAATGTACGCGGGGGCGACGGCGGCGCTGGCTGTGTCGCGTTCCGCCGTGAGGCCCACGTCGCCAAGGGTGGACCCGACGGTGGAGACGGCGGCCGAGGTGGCGATGTGTGGATGGTTGCCGATCGAAACATCTCGTCACTTCTCGCTTTCAAAGACCATCCCCACCGACGGGCCTCGAGCGGTACCCATGGTCAGGGAAAAAAGATGCACGGAGCTGGCTCCGATGACCTGATCGTCCATGTCCCTGAAGGCACAGTTGTTCATGATCTCGAGGGCGAGATGTTGGCCGACCTTGTTCATCATGGCGATCGCTGGATGGCGGCAGCTGGTGGCCGAGGCGGGAAGGGCAACGCCAAGTTCCTTTCCAATATTCGCCGAGCACCTTCGTTTGCCGAACAGGGCGAGGTCGGGGAAGAACAATGGTTGAACCTCGAACTCAAGTTGATGGCCGACGTTGCCCTTGTCGGGTTCCCGAATGTCGGCAAGTCCACGCTCATCTCGCGTATCTCCGCGGCGAAGCCGAAGATCGCTGATTATCCGTTCACCACCCTCGAACCCAACCTTGGCGTGGTTCGAGTCGAAGACAATTTTGAATTTGTCGTCGCCGATATTCCTGGCCTCATCGAAGGTGCTGCCGACGGCAAAGGTCTCGGTCATCGATTCCTGCGTCACGTAGAGCGCGCCCGGGTGCTGGTCATCCTGATCGATCTTGCTGGCGGTCTCGATGGAACAACTGCAGAAGGCCCCGCCGATCAAGCACGCGTGCTTCTCGCTGAGCTCGAGGCCTATCGCCCCGAACTTCTTGATAGGCCGCGAATTATTATTGGTTCTCGCGCCGATTTGATCCCCGAGGATCTCGCTATTGCATCGACCGGCAAACCGTCGGTGACCAGCGATGGGCTCCAACTCGATATTTCGGTCTCTGCGATCACCGGAGCAGGACTCCCTCGTCTCATCGGCCGAATGGCCGAGGAAGTCCGTGGCGCTCGTTCAGTCGAACCTGAACTTGATGGATTTGTTATCCATCGACCCATCCCCGAGGGAATTCGCATCGAGCGCGAAGACGATGGTTCCTTTCGGGTCCTCGGTCGCTCAGCCGAACGAGCCGTTGCGCTCTCTGATCTCACCAATCTCGAAGCTCTCGATTTCGCGCACTCTCGACTCAAGAAGATCGGAGTCGACAAGGCACTTGCCCGTGCTGGTGCCAAAGAAGGCGACACCGTGCGAATCGCAAATCTCACCTTTGATTATGAGGAGGAGTGATGGTCGTTGTCGTAAAAATCGGAACCTCGTCGCTCACCGATTCTGAAGGAGGTATTCGAAAAGACGCCATCGTGAAATTGTGCGATGAGGTCGCCACAGTGCGCGCTGCTGGACACAATGTTGTCATCGTGACTTCAGGGGCAATTGGTGCCGGACTTCCCGCTCTTGGATTGGGTGGCGCGAATCGGCCCACCGATGCGCGGACGCTTCAAGCAGTTTCTGCTGTCGGTCAATCTCGGCTTATGGCCGTCTATTGCGAAGCGCTCGATCAACATTCGCTTGTGGGTGGACAAGTTCTTCTTGCGCCCCTCGATTTTGTCGACCGTCGCCAGTACCTGCAGGCTCGCGGGACACTCACGCGGCTGCTTGAACTGGGCGTGGTGCCGATTGTGAATGAGAACGACGCCGTTGCCGACGATGAAATTCGGTTCGGCGACAACGATCGACTCGCGGCCCTTGTTTCACATCTGGTCGACGCTGAACTTCTCGTGCTGCTTACCGATACCGCTGGACTTCTCTCGGCCGATCCCCGCATCGATCCCGATGCGTCGTTAATCGAAGAGATCATCGAATTCGATCAGCAACTCGACGAAATCGCCGGCGGTCCCGGTACCCCTGGTGGCAGCGGAGGAATGGCCTCAAAAATTTCAGCGGCAAAGATCGCCGCATGGTCTGGCGTTCGCACTGTGATCGCCGCAGCTCACCGTCCCTCCGTGCTTACCGATGCAGTTGAAGGAGTCAGCGGTGTCGGCACGATCGTTGCTGCTCACCAACGAGATCTTCCCGCCCGCAAGCTTTGGATTGCCTTTGCTGTGAGGTCTTCCGGGGTGGTCTCTGTCGATGCGGCAGCCCGAGCGGCCCTCGAAGGCGGTGGAGCTTCGCTGCTTGCGGTTGGCGTAGTTGAAGTCCAAGGAGACTTCGAAATCAATGATGCCGTGGAGATCGCAGACCAAAACGGCATGGTCTTTGCGAAGGGTCTCGTTCGTCTGAGTTCTTCGGCGCTCGCAAACTGGTTGGCCCGTTCGCCGGCGGATCTGCCGACCGAGGTTCCTTCACATGTCGTTGACGTAGACGACCTTGTGATTCTTTCCTAGCGGCGCAGCAGGCGCGCAATCGTGAGTTTTGCCTCGTCGACTTTGAGAAGAACGAGCAAAGTGGCGTAGACGCCGATTCCGATGGTGGCGGCACAGAGAAAGGTCGGTAGATCGCTGAGATCGGTGAAGCCGAGAAACGCCCAGACGGCGAGTCCCATCACTGCCGATGAGAGAACCAGTTTCGCAATTGTCATGATGGTGGACGCATCGAAGAATTTTCCGATTCGGCGATGGAGCAGAAACAGCGCAACGACAGCGAAGACTGAGTAAGCGATTGATCCGCTTGCGCCCAGACCTACAACACCGAAGCGGTCGACGACGGCAAAGGCAATCACCAGAGAGAGGATTGTTTCCGACGCGTTGATATAGAAGGGAAGTCGTGTGTCGCGTTGGGCATAGAAACCACGCATGGCGAAAAGGAAAAGAGAGAAGGCCGGGAGGCCAAACAGGAATGCGATCAACGTATTCGCAGTCGTATCCGCATTCGAAAGGGTGAACTCGCCGTGTGCGAGCACAAGTCGAACGATCGGTCCCGCAAGAAGAATCATGCCGATAGTGGCCGGTAGAGCGAGAACAAGTACAAGTCGGAGGCCAGAACTGAATCGACGTCGAAGGCCAGAAGCATCGGCGGCAGCATGAAGCGCTGAGAGTTCGGGGGTATACGAGGTCATGACGGAGACGGTCCATAGCCCGTATGGCAGTTGGAAAAAGAGCCAGGCATAGGCGTAGATCGAAACGCCATCGACGCCATTAGCCAAGGTTTGGATGATTCCGTAGGCCACGAGGTTCGAGACGACATAGCCAAACGTCCAACCGGAAAGACGGCCAACCTCGCGTACGGCAGGGTCGCGAAGATCGAAGTTCCAGTGCAATCGAATTCCGGCCGATCGCATTGCGGGCCACAGGACCAGTGTCATGGCGAGCAGCCCGGCCGTGGTTCCAAATCCGAGCAACAGAAGCAGTCCGGTGTCGTGACTGACCTCATCGAAAGTGAGTGCCTCGCCGGTTGCAAGGTGGGGGAGTGCAAGAAAGAGGCAGATGACGACCACGTTGTTCAGAACTGGAGCAAATGCGGGAACGGCGAAAGAGCGCCGTGCATTCAGTAGCGATGTCCCCAGACTTGTGAGTCCGTAGAAAAGTATCTGGGGCGCAAACATCATCAGAAGCGGGACTGCAATTTTCGCTTGCGTCGCTGCATCTGCGCTTGAAGAGGAAAGGTTGTAGAGGCGGATAATGATGGGGGAGAGAGCGATGCCCACAACAGTGGCAACCACAAGGACGACACTGATGACCGTTGCTAACGCGTCGATGCCGCGGTTGTCATCTCGCCCCGTGTGAGCAACGACGACAGGTACGAGAGTTGCCGAAAGTATCCCGCCAAGCACCAGGTCCAGGTGTTGACCCTGCGCCGCAAGCTGGAACAGGCGGGCCTCGGCGAGGGCGGTGGCGCCAATCGCGTAAGCCATTACCCCGACACGGAGAAACCCTGTGAGTCGGCTGAGACCTGTCCCAAGCGCAACCACAGCGCTTGAACGCACGAGATGATGGGTTCTCTGTGCTGTTGCGTCCTCGGCAGGGCTACTCATCGGCAATACCGCTAGTTCCCGGCGTTCGTGGCCCACGTGAGCCCCACTGACTCGAATGCCTTGGCGAGTACCCTTTCGGTCATGAGTACTCATGACGCCTCGACGCCAATTGCCGAACTTGGACGTCGTTCGAAGGCTGCTTCTAGAGCGTTAGCTACTGCTTCAACGGCGCAGAAGAACGACGCGCTTCACGCGGCCGCCGAGCGCTTGGTGATTTCTTCCGACACACTCCTAAGCGCAAACGCAATCGATGTAGCCCGAGCCGAAGCCGATGGAGTGAGTCCCACCGTGGTCGATCGCCTTCGACTCGACGAGAAGCGAATCGCTTCGATGGCTGGTGGTCTGCGCCAGGTCGCTTCCTTGGCAGATCCGGTCGGCGAAATTATTGATGGTTGGGTTCGTCCCAACGGGCTTCGCATCTCGCGCGTGAGAGTTCCGCTTGGAGTTGTCGCGATCATTTACGAGAACCGGCCCAACGTCACTTCCGATGCGGCCGGACTTTGTTTGAAGTCGGGCAATGCGGCGTTTTTGCGAGGGTCTTCAGGAGCCATCGATTCCAACATCGCTATAGAGACTGTTCTTCGTTCGGCGATTAGCGAAGCGTCGTTGCCCGCTGATTCAGTGATTCTTGTAGCCGACACATCACGCGAGGCCGCCGTTGAGTTCATGCGCCAGCGCGAAACGATCGATTGCCTGATTCCGCGCGGAGGCCCGTCGCTGATCGCTTCGATTCTCGAGAACGCAACTGTCCCTTACGTGATCGATGGCGACGGAAATTGTCACGTTTATGTCGATGTCGATGCCGATCTTGAAATGGCGATCAAAATCATCGTGAACGCCAAGATGCAGCGTCCGTCGGTATGCAATGCGGCGGAGACCCTGCTTGTCCATCGAGAGGTCGCTGGCGAGTTCCTGCCGCGAGCTGCTTCAGCATTAGAGGGTGTGGAACTCAGAGCCGATGAGCGCGCCCAGGAATTTCTTCCTAGAGCGACCCTGGCAACCGAAGAGGATTGGTCCACGGAATTCCTCGATCTCACGCTGGCTGTCGGCATTGTCGATGATCTCGATGCCGCGATCGATCACATTGCTCGCAATAGTTCCGGGCACTCCGAGGCGATCATCACCCGTTCGCTTGAAGCCGCCGATCGCTTCACCCACGAGGTCGATGCAGCCGCAGTACTCGTTAACGCTTCGACCCGGTTTGTCGATGGAGAGGAGTTCGGATTCGGTGCCGAGATTGGTATCTCGACCCAGAAACTGCACGCCCGAGGCCCGATGGGGCTCCGTGAACTCACCACAGCCAAATTCATCGTGCGGGGCCAGGGACAAACCCGCGGTTGATCGGCTTGCGGTGCAATCCGGGGGTTCGCGGGCCGGTAATGTCGGGAAATGGATTATCGCTTCGAAACCCCCGTGGACGTCAGCACCCGGCTACGCGACGTCGACTACCTCTCTGACGAGGCCATTGCCGGAGTCGTGTTCCTTGCCGATCGGCTCGGCAAACCAATTTTGGTTGAGGGCCCCGCTGGCACTGGCAAAACCCAATTGGCGAAGTCCGTAGCCGAGATTCTCGGTGCTCGACTCATCCGTCTTCAGTGTTACGAGGGACTCGACGAGTCAAAAGCTCTCTACGAATGGAACTACAAAAAGCAGTTGCTTCGTATTCAAGCGGAACGCAATTCCGATTCAAGTTGGGAAGATATCGAGACCGACATTTTCTCCGACGAGTTTCTTCTGACCCGTCCCCTTCTCGAAGCGATCCTTGCCGAAGACCCCGTCGTTCTCTTGATCGACGAGGTCGACAGAGTAGAAGTTGAGACCGAAGCATTGCTCCTTGAAATCCTCTCGGATTATCAAGTTTCAATTCCTGAACTCGGAACGATTGCGGCTCGCCAAATTCCGATGGTTTTCCTCACCTCAAACAACACCCGCGAATTGTCCGAAGCGCTGAAGCGTCGTTGTCTCTTCCTCCATATCGATTATCCCGATATGGAAAGGGAGAAGGAAATCGTGCTCACAAAGATTCCCGAAATCACCGAGAGCTTGGCCGACCAGGTTGCCCGAATCGTGCGTTCGATCCGCCAACTCGAGTTGAAGAAGTCGCCGTCGGTCTCCGAGACGCTCGATTGGGCACGAACGTTGCTTCTTCTTGGTGTCGACTCCGTGACTGAAGCCGACGCCATTGAGACGCTCAATATTCTGTTGAAGTATCAAAGCGACATCACGAAAGCCTCGAAAGAGCTTCAGGGCGATAGCGGAGCGAAGCGTCCTGGCGTCCCGCGCACGAGCTGATGGGTAACACCGAATCGTTATGACCTCCACTGAGGTGCCCTCTTCGCCGATGCTCGAACTTCTCTCTGGGTTCATTGTTGAACTCCGCGCTTCGGGTTTGCCAGTGAGTCTCACCGAGAACCTCGACGCTATGGAGGCCATCACCCATATTCCGATCGAGAACCGCAGCGCCTTCAAATACGCGCTCGCGGCGACGCTGGTGAAAAACAACTCCCATTGGCGTGCGTTCGAGACAGTGTTCGAGGTGTATTTCTCTTTGAGGGGCAGCGAATATTCGCTCGGCGACGGAGGTGACGATCTTCCGGAGATCACCGAAGACGACGAAGCACCCATGAATCCCGATGCTGGTGGCGCCGGAGCAGGCGGAGCCGGTGAGGCGATGTCGCCCGAGCAGATGGCCGAGATGCTCTTTCAAGCAATGCGCAATGGCGACGATGGTCTTATGCGTGCGCTGGCTCGTCAGGCAGTCACGCGTTTCGCGGGTATGGAGCCGGGACGCCCAGTGGGTGGCACTTATTACCTCTATCGCACGCTGCGAAATCTCGATCTCGACGGAGTTCTCGAGCGACTTATGGAAGAAGCGCAAGAACAAAGCCCTTCACCGTTGACCCAGCTCGAAGAACGTCTCGAACGTGATGAATTTGAATCTCGCATCGATCGCATGAAGAAGGAAATCGAAGCGGAAATCCGCCGCCGCCTTGTTGCCGACCGCGGCGTCGAGGCGATGGCGAAGACTCTGCGCAAGCCGCTCCCGGAAGATGTCGATTTCATGCACGCCAATCGCGAAGAGTTAGTCAGTCTGCGCAAGGCGATGTACCCG
This sequence comes from Acidimicrobiia bacterium, assembly GCA_016462055.1. GTDB lineage: Bacteria > Actinomycetota > Acidimicrobiia > Acidimicrobiales > Acidimicrobilacustridaceae > Acidimicrobilacustris. The sequence continues at coordinate 7,674 of JAEMTX010000048.1, forward strand.
TTGACAAGAAAGCTTGCAGTTCGCCTGGCTCGGAAACGTCGACACGGTCGTAAAGGGCCGCTCGATTTTCGCGCCACCGTTCGTCAGTCGCTGAGTTACGGCGGAGTCCCCGCCGATCCGCGTTTCCGCTACCCGCGCCCTTCGAAGCCCGAAATTTTCGTCGTTGCTGATATTTCCGGATCTGTCGCAGCCTTCGCTCGGTTTACCTTGCAACTCGTGTATGCAATTTCTGGACAGTTCTCTCGTGTTCGCTCCTTCGTGTTCATCGACGGAATCGATGAAGTCACCCGGTTCTTTGAAGGTGTCGAAGACATCAGTGTCGCGATTCATCGGGTGAATACTGAAGCCGATGTTGTCTGGGTTGACGGACACTCCGACTATGGCCATGCCTTTGAGGTCTTCTGGGAAAAGTACGGGCGTGAAATCAGCCCGAAAACCACCGTGTTGATCTTGGGTGACGCTCGGAATAACTATCACGCGTCACAGTCGTGGGTCATTAAAGAGATGAGCAAGAAAGCTCGCCATGTGTACTGGCTGAATCCTGAGCCCAAGGCGTATTGGGACACTGGTGATTCAATCGTTAGCGACTACGGCGCTCACACCGATGGCGTTTTCGAGTGCAGGAACCTCCGTCAGCTCGAGAAGTTTGTCGACATCCTCGAATAGCGGCGAGAAATCACCTCACATCAGGTGAAGACCACATTCTGTCTTCGATTGCCCTGACCATCTCCCCGAACGCTGATCGGCGGGATCGGACGGACGCTGCGTGCACGGTTGACAACCGATTGATGTGAATCCGTCGAGAAGAAGTGGATTCACAATCACGTCGTTGTTCTCGATGTAGTCGGCGACCTGTTGGTCGGACCAAGCTGCGATCGGATTGATCTTGATCAAGCCACGAAGATCTCGTGCGACCAGAGGAGCAGTAACGCGAGAGTCAGCTTCGGCGCGACGGAGACCGCTCATCCACGCGGCTTTGCCGGAAAGCGCGCGATCGAGTTGCCCAACCTTCACGGCAGAACAGCAACCCTCAGGATCGGCCTTCCACAGAGGTTCGTTTTGCAGAGCGACGGTCATCATCCGAAGATTCAGCCCGTAATGCTGACGAACGCGCTCAACCGTTTCGAGCGTTTCGGAGAAGTGGTAGCCGGTGTCGATAAAGACAACTTCGATGGCGGGGTAGACCTTGGTGGCGAGGTCGATGAGGACCGCATCGGTCATCGACGCGGTAAGCGCAAGATGGGGGCCGAATGTTTCTACTGCCCACCCGATGATTTCTTCGGCTGACCAGGTTTCGAAATCGCGACTGAGTTGTGCGAGTTCATCGTTGCTGAAATCAGGAATCGAGAGGCTGGTGAGGCTCATGTTGCACACTCTGATTCGCCAATTTCAGGAATGTATGGGCCGGTTTCGTCGTAATCAACGAAGAAGTCAGGGCCTTCTTCGGGGGTAGGGAACTGATCAAGCTTCTTCAACTCTGCGCCGAGCGTCGCGATCCCGCCGGAGCGATCGATCCAGCCTCGGAACGACTCGCCGGCGGTTCGCTCGTCGTTGAACCGGCGAACAACCTGCACAACAGCTTGTGGTGCCGCCTTCGCCGGAAGTCGTGTAGCCCGCTCGCCGAATTCAATACGCTCTTGACCAACAAACCCACCTAGCAACATCGTGTAGCCCGGAGCGGACTTTCCATGAGCGCGACGTTCTGCGCCTTGAAATCCGATATCGGCAACGTGATGTTGGCCACAGGAATTGGGGCAGCCCGAGATGTTGATGCGAAGGCCGCCAACTTCAGCCAAACCTTCAGCTTGAAGCGCCTTTCCAATCGCATCGGCCAGGCCGCGACTTTGTGTGACGGCAAGATTGCAGGTGTCGGCTCCGGGGCAGGAAACAACATCGCTGACCAACTCTGCCGAGGGGCTTGCCATATCGAGAGCCGTAAGTCGATCGAAGACGAGCGGAACCTGATCTTCGCTGAGATTCCGTAGCGCAAAGTTCTGTCGGTTTGTGATGCGCACATCGATGCCGAATTCGCGAACGATTGAAGCGAGACCGCGGAATTGTTCAGCGGTGACATCGCCTAAGCGAGCGTGGGCGATTGCCGACACGGTGCCTTTGGCGACTCCGCGAATGACATTGGAATCTTCCCAACGCTCAAAGGCTCCTGGGCGACGAAGTACAACTGGTGTTCCTTGGCCCATCGCTGTGGCTTCGACGAGATCGGCACGGCCGGCGGGTGCATCTCCGGCTTCGAGTACTTCCATCGGGATCCCACCCGGCCAGGTTGAAGAGCCGAGTAGGAATTTGCGGACGGTGACTACGCGTCGCTGCACTTCTTCGAAACCCAGGTTGTCGACAACCCATTTCATGCGAGCACGAAGTTTGTTGTCGCGGTTGCCGGTTTGTTCGAAAACTCTCAGGACCGATTCGATGGTTGGGAGAAGGTCTTCCTTGGCTGTGAATGGTTCGAGTGCGAGCGCAGCGTGAGGATTGGCTCCGAGTCCGCCAGCGATGAACACCCGGAATCCAGCTTCGAGTTCGCCAGCATCGGTCGTTCGGGTGACAGCAATGATTCCGACGTCATTAAACATTGCTTGGCCGCAGTCAGTGGCACAGCCGGAGAAGTTGATCTTGAATTTTCGGGGCAGCCGCTGGCCGAGCGGATTGCGCAGGAAATGTTTGAACGTCGCTTCTGCCCAAGGAGTGATGTCGAGAACCTCGCTCGGACATGCGCCGGCAAGGTGACAACCTTGAACGTTGCGAACGGTGTCGCCGCAGGCCTCGCGACTGGTGAGTCCGACCATGGCGATGTCGCGGAGAAGATCAGGTACTCGTTCGAGTTGCACGAAATGAAACTGGATTGCTTGCCGGGTTGTGAGATGACCCCAGCCCCGCGAGTATTCGACGGCCAGATCACCCATGCGGTCGAGTTGTGCTGCAGTGATTGTTCCGTATGGCGCCTTGATTCGAATCATTTGGTTATGGCCGCCTTGGCGTTGGCCATAAATGCCATTGTTCAGGCGGAAGACGCGAAAGACGTCTTCTTCAAGTTCGCCAGCGAGGTAGCGAGCGAGCTGAACGTCAAATTTCGCGATGTCGGCCGCGGACTCGGCATCGATTGTGAATTCAGACATTTGGGCTCTCTCGGGCCAGGGGATGGAAACCTGACTAGACAAGTCATGAATCTACCCTCACCCAGGTCCAATTGTCGACCCATTGGGTCATGTTTCTCTGTGGTCAGCCCTGCTGGAGAAGTTCGGCGACCCGGAAGGCGAGGTCGAGCGACTGACGAGCGTTGAGTCTCGGATCGCACATGGTCTCGTAGCGGGTGTCGAGATCGGCATCGAGGATCTCTTCGGCGCCACCCAGGCATTCGGTGACATTGTCGCCTGTGAGTTCGATGTGAACGCCACCGGGCCATGTGCCCTCGGCGCGGTGAGCGGCAAAGAAGCCCGCGATTTCGGCCAAGACCGCGTCGAAATGTCGGGTCTTACGGCCGCTCGGCGCCGTGAACGTATTGCCATGCATCGGGTCGCAGGCCCACGCGACGGGATGACCTGAATCGCGAACTGCAGCGAGCAATGGAGGCAGTGACGTTCCGACGGTCTCGGCGCCCATGCGAATGATGAGCGTGAGGCGGCCGGGAATCAGATTGGGGTTAAGCGCTTCGCAGAGCGCAAGAACCTCGTCGGGCCTTATC
>JAEMTX010000230.1 GCA_016462055.1 Acidimicrobiia bacterium
TGGGGCAGAGGTACGAGCAGCAGCAAGCATTCCGTAGGAGAGATCGAAACCGATTGGACGGTGCCCATGCTTTTGGAGTTCACGACAGAAATCGCCAGTTCCGCAGGCAAGGTCAGCTACGAGTGAACCGTCGGGAAGTCCGAGTTCACGAACCGTTCGGGTGCGCCATCGAACATCCATCCGAAAGGTCATCACTCGGTTCACAAGGTCGTAGCGCGGAGCGATCGCGTCGAACATCGAACGAACAGCGCGAACTTTCTCTTCGCCTTGGGGAAGCGGTTGACCGTCGATCTTGTTCACGCCTCAAGCCTACGGTGCGTCGCCGCTCTGAGACGAAGCGGGCTAGGGAATTGGAGCCGTCGTCGTGGTGGTCGTTGTTGTGGTCGTGGTCGCGGTCGTCGTGGTGGTCGTTGTTGTGGTCGTGGCCGAGCTGGTGGTCGTTGTGGTTGATGATGGCTGGGTGGCTGGTGTTGTTGTTGGCGTCGTCGTGTGCGGGGCGGACATCGGGAACTTTGACAGGTTCGAAACGCTTGGGTGGGCTGCCCCTGCTGGACCCTTGGCGAAGGCCCGCAAGATGTTTTCGGTGACCTTCTGGAGTTTGCATATCGGCGTTGATGGCGTGCCGGTGGGACATGCGTCGAGCATGAGGGGTGACCATCCGAAGGTGGCGGCAGCGAATACCCCGGCCCCACTGGAAGCGGAATACCACGTGGTGTCGGCATAGGAACTCATTCCCCGGCAGGTCACGGGTGAGTGAGCGAGGATCTGAATATTCGCCGGAGTTGGAACACTGAGATTCACACGGTCGTATTCGTTGCCGACCATATGTGCGATTTTTTCGCCGTTCCTGAAACCGGATCCTTGAAACATCCACATTGATGCGTCGCCGACAACCCAATCGGCATCAACGGGGTTGCATTCGTAATAAGACCCAGTGAGGGAACTCTCGGGGTTGGGGGCTGGACTCTCGCGGAATGATGTCGTGACGCGTTCTGGATCTTTGCCGTTGAGTGGATCGCGCGAAGCATCGCGATAATTGATCTCGTGTCGGTCGGGCCCATCTGCAGTGGGTTCAAGGCGGATGCGCCGGTAAACATTATTTGCCCCGAAGAAACCGATATTTACGCCCGCGTCGCGTGCCGCTTCGAGGTTCTTTCGCATTTCAACGGTGTAGTACTCGTCGTGTCCAGGGATCACGATTCCCCGATGATTCTTGGCTAATTCCCCACGTTGGTGAAGGTCAATATCGGTCCAATACGAAACGTCAAGGCCGAGGCGCTCAACGAAGACGATGAATTCGCGCTCGCGTCCTAAAAATTCTCCGCTGCCATTGCCGGTGTAAGGCCTGTCAAAACTAACGGCGTCAGCGCGACCGGTGTTTCCCGTGTACAAGCTGGCCCCACCCCAACCGTTGTAGGCCTGCCAGGTGGTTACCGCGCTTTGCATGAGTATGTCTGAGGTGCTCTTGTCGTCGCGGATGACGAGGGGAACATACGAAGCTCCGTTGTCAATGCTCTCGAGTTTGAACAGATATTGGCCCGGAGGCCAGGTTTCATCAGTTTGAATCACGAGAGATGTCGCCCACTGGGCAACCCACGCTTTAGGTGTGCCGACCTGTTCGACCTTGGGCTGGTTGACGCCTGGGAGTGACTCGCTTTTCCAGATCAATCGACCACCAGTTCCGCCGTACCAGCCCATGCGGTATGCCGTTACTTGCCATGCAGGGGCTCGCGTCGACGTTTTTAGGATCACTGAACTACCGAGGTTGATGCTGGTGGCAGTAAAAAACCCTTCGATCTTGGCCCATACAACCCTCTCGTCGGGCACCATCCACTTTGTTGTGCCCAACTTTGCGTTCTCTGCCGCAATCCAGCCTGGAGTTCGGTACTGCGCATAAGGATCAAGCGGGTCGGTGGATGAGGTGACCTTGTCGGTTGCGGAGTTCGAGATCGATTCTTGATCTGACGTTGAGTGTCCGAGCAGAAACGCGCCGCCGCCGAGAGCGAAGAGAACAACTACCAAAACCAAGATAATCGGCCACTTTTGATTTCTGTTCACGTCAGCTTGGTGCTTCACTACCTAGGAAGATTAGTCCCCGGCATCGTGTGGGGGGTGCCGCTAAGAGGGCGATTCTTCCTCGGAGTTGGTGACGAGGGAACGGGCCCATCGGTAGTCGGCCTTTCCTGCGGGCGATCGTTCTATTCGATCAACCACGATGAGATCTTTTGGAATCTTGTAGCGGGCGATGTGCTCGGCACATGTGACAGTCAAGTCTTCATAACTCGCAGTGAAACCATGGCGGAACTGCACGATGGCGACGACTTCGCTACCCCAACGTTCTGATGGACGACCCGTCACAATCACGTCATACACCGCTGGATGATGTGCAAGAGCTGCCTCTACTTCTTCGGCAAAAATCTTTTCGCCCCCGGAATTGATAGTGACCGAATCTCGCCCATGGAGCTCAAGGTTGCCGTCAGTGGTGAGCCGAGCCCGATCGCCAGGCACCGAATAGCGAACACCGTCGATCACAGGGAAGGTGCGAGCAGTCTTTTCGCTATCCCCGAGGTAACCGAGTGGGACTCGTCCAAATTGTGCGAGCCAACCGAGATCTTCGTGACCGGCTTCGAGGCGAAGGTCAAGGTCGGCCGAAACGATGGCCAGACCTGTGCCCGGCTTAAACGTTCCTGTAGTGATTGGCGCGCCGGCGCTGACGACTTGGCTCGCCTGTTGTCCGGTCTCTGACGATCCAAGACCATCCATGATTGCAAGAGAAGGAAGGCGATCAAGAAGTGCAGTTTTCACCGGGGCTGTGAGTGCAGCACCTCCGCTGATGAGAAGCACCAGTGACGAAAGCTCGCGCGGAGTGCGGTCGAGTTCATCCAACATTGGACGTCCGAATGCATCTCCAACGATGAGTGCGATGTTGACCTGTTCTCGGTCGATGGTTTCGCAAAAGTC
>JAEMTX010000231.1 GCA_016462055.1 Acidimicrobiia bacterium
TTGAGTACTCATTTCGGCTCCAATGCCCTACGAAGGGCGATCCCATCAGTGGGAAGAATCTCGACCTGTCGCGGCAGATCATCAGGGGAAAGACCATCGAGGAAGACGCCCTGCGACAGACAGACATCAGGTAAGAGGTAACGGTGGCCCTCTGGTTCAGAAGCCAGCACACGAATGAGATCAGTGCCTGTCATGAGACCAGCCACTCCGGTGTTGCCTCCGAAGAACTCATTCTCCACCGTAATGACGCGCACGTCAGATCGATCAACCGATTCGATCAGTGGAGCGATCACTTTTGCTCCGTAATTTCCGGTCAGGATAGCTATCGGAGCGTTTGGGCGGGGCCGGAGACTGACTTGTCCTCCGCCCCGGGGTGCGCGATAACCCTCTGGAGGAGCGCCATCGACCCAGGCGAAGAAACCGGTCGCCACACCCGTGGGTGTCTCTGTTTCGCCCAAGAACTCTCGTTCGAAGGTTCGCGCCATGCCGATTCCGTCCTCATGCATCGGAAACTCTTCATACGAGGAGTGATCTGGGAAAGGGCGATCGGCGAGAAGGTAATACTCATCGGCGGCGTGAACGACCCGCCGGCCGAGAGCGGCGAGGTAGACCTCTTGCCAATCGTGGACTGCATCGATGACATCGGAAGCTTCTGCAGCCGTATGCGGCCGCATCGTTGTTTCCGTATTGAAGCGGCTTATCCCGAGTGGCACCACACTCAGAGTCGCAAGTTCCGAATAGTGATCGAGCACATCGGCGAACGGTTGATCGAGAGCAGCACCATCGTTGCGGCCCGGAAACACGACTAGTTGACCATGCACCTCGATCTCGTTGTCGAGCAACGCTCGTAACCACCGGAGACTCGTCGCACCCCGTCGATTCCGCAGCATCGATGAGCGAAGGTCAGGATCGGTTGCATGAATCGACACATGCAAAGGTGAAATACGTTCAGTCACTACCCGCTCGAGATCTAACTCGGTAAAGCGTGTGAGGGTCGTGAAGTTGCCGTAAAGAAACGACAGCCGGTAGTCGTCGTCCTTGAGGTAGAGCGATTCCCGAAGGTTCGGGGGCAGCTGATAAATAAAACAGAACTCGCAGTGGTTGTCGCAAGTGCGAACTTGGTCGAACAGCGCCGAGTGAATTTCAGCGCCGAGAGACTCTCCGTTCCGCTTTTCAACGTCGAGCGAAAGTTCGAGTCCACCGCGATCGATATCGAGGCTCAGTTCGCCCTCGTCAGCGAGGAGGCGGTACGAGATGATGTCGCGAGGAACCTCGCCGTTCAGACGGAGGATCTGATCCCCCGGTAACAGGCCCGCCCGATCAGCCGGCGACGCGGGCGCGACACTGACAACTCGAGGTGACGACATGGGCGGTAAGGCTAGTGCCGGTAGCCTGTAGTTCCATGAACGACCAGCCTGCGGTGCCCTCGGACACGTTGAGCCCCTCGTCGGTAGACAAGGTTCTTCTGGCTGCTCCCAGAGGATTCTGTGCCGGCGTCGAGATGGCGATCAAAGCCCTCGCTTGGATGGTTCGTTCGTTCGAAGCACCGGTTTACTGCTATCACGAGATCGTTCACAACCAACGGGTTGTCGAGCGTTTCCAAGATCTCGGAGTGGTGTTCGTCGACGACATCGCGGAGGTACCTGAGGGCAGTCCAGTCATGCTGTCGGCTCACGGATCAGCGCCGGAAGTTGTGGCCGCAGCCCAAGCCAATGGCGGATATGTCGTCGACGCTGTCTGCCCCCTCGTAACCAAGGTTCATCACGAAGTGAAAGTACGAGCTGGCAAGGGCTACCAAATCGTCGACATCGGTCACGAAGGGCATGAAGAAGCAGTCGGAACAATGGCGGTCGCGCCCGACAACATTCATCGCGTTGAATCTGTCGAAGAAGTCGCTGCCCTTCCACTGTTTACCGAGCCCGTTGCGTTACTCGCTCAGACAACGCTCAGTCACCGCGATTGGGCTGACGTACTTGAAGCAACTCGACAACGTTTTCCAGACATGTGGGTGCCTGGGCGATCAGACCTCTGCTTTGCGACCACAAACCGCCAATCGGCGTTGCTCGAGATCGCGCCCCGTTGTGACGCTGTTGTTGTCATCGGCTCGGCGAACTCTTCAAATACCCGCGCCCTTGAAAGTCTTGCCCGCCAGTCTGGCTGCGATCGCGTGTACCGAGTGAACGGTCCCGAAGAACTCCCCAGCGATCTTCACGGCATCGTGGGTGTTACGGCTGGCGCTTCAGCGCCTGAGGAACTCGTCGAATCAGTCATCGCTCGAATTTCACCCCGCGATGGTGTCGAGATCGTCAGCGTCACGGAAGAAGACGAGTACTTCCCTCCCCCACGCAACCTTCGAGATCTCATTGCCACGATCGACGCTGCAGCAACGCTTGCCTTTGGCGGACCAGTTGATAACCGTCCATCAACCCAGGATCGTTCGCTCCACGCCAGTGACGTTCTCGCATCACTCGCCTAGTAGGGCGTTGGTGGTGTAGTGCCCCTTCGGGCAGGGTTCGCTGGGGTGCTGTTCGGCTTCATGCCCTCCTCAGCCGCTGCCTGACCCTCCAAAAAGCCAAGATCAAGTCTGTGGGCGTTCGACAGGGCAGAATGTACCGATGGCGACTTCATTCACCCGCATGGACGAATCAACACAAGAGCAGTGGCTCCACATCGGTGCGCAGGTTTCCCTTAGCCAGGGTCGCGTTGCAGACCGCATGTTGATGCTCCTCGAATCGCTTAGCGAGATCACCGACGGATTCAATGCCGATCAACTTACCCACTGTTTACAAACAGCAACTCTCGCCGAACGAGCAGGCGCCGATGAAGAAGTTGTCTTCGCTTCACTGATGCATGACGTGGGCAAGGCAATCACTGTCGCGAATCACGGTGCAATCTCAGCAGAAATGATCAAGCCGTACGTGCGCGATGACGTCTACCAAATGATTCGTGT
>JAEMTX010000232.1:0-1699 GCA_016462055.1 Acidimicrobiia bacterium
ACATGAGTGTCACTGGGTCGCCCGGAATGATGTGTACGAGCGCACCGAGAAACGTCATCACAAGCACGATCACGAGCACCGTCATGATCAACCGGCGGAAAAGGTACGCGCCCATGAAGTGATGGTAGAAGAATCGAGTTACTCGGGTGAGGTCAGAATGCGACCCCACCCGAGCTGTTCATACTCGACTCAGACGACGCCGAAGTTCCAGAGCGCCACCCAGCCATTCGGCTGAATCGACGGCTTCACGTAGGACTGCCCCGAGAAGTAAAAGTTCGGGAATAGGATCCACGCCATCGAGGCAGACTCGTCCCACTCTTTCTGCATGTCGACGTAGATCTCAGTGCGCTTCGCCTCGTCAAATTCAGCGATGCCCGCTGTGTAGTTCGCTTCAAACGACGGGGAAGTCCAATCGCACCAGTTCCACTCACCGATTTGCGCCTTGGTAAACCAGACGATCGACCAAGATGGATCGGGGAGTGACGTGTAGCCCGAGTAGACGAGCTGACGATCCTTACCGCCGCCGCCGCCACCAGGGATCTCATAGAACGCTGCCGAATCCTGCGCTTCGATCTCGACGGTGATGCCAATGTCTTTGAGGTTCGCTTGGATGATCTCAGCGGTTGTCTGGTCCGTTTCCTGTGATGTCGTGGTCAGCTTCAGCGTGATGTCAGACTTGCCAGAGGCCGCAAGGTATTCCTTGGCCTTAGCAACATCGGGGCCGTATGCTGGTGCGTCGGCCCAGTAACCGAGACCCATGTTCTCCGGGATGATCGCTCGGGCGCGAGTGGCCTTGCCATCGTAGGCGCCGTCGATGATGCCCTGCACATCGATAGCCTCCCGAATTGCCTTGCGGACGTTGATGTCGCTGAGCGTCTCGTCAGTCACGCTGATCGCGAGGAACTGGTAGTTGAGCGAGGCCTGCTCTGTGACTACAAACCCGGCATCCGTCAACTGCTGCGCGGTCGATTCTCCGACGAACGAATAGTCGAGATCGCCTGCCAGCAGGGCGTTGGATGCGGTCGAATCTTCGCCAATCACCTTCGCGAGGATTTCCTCGAACACGGCTGGTTCTGCATAGTCCTTATTGGCGCCACCGTAGTCAGCAAACTTCTTCAGCAGAATGTGATCCTTGGGCTTCCATTCGACGAACTCATACGGACCGGTGCCGATCGGGTTGACGCCGTACTTCTTGCCGAGCTTCTCGACGGCTTTCTTCGAAAGGATTTTGCCACTCGTGACGGGCAATGTGGTGCGCATGAGGGGAGCAAAGGCCTCCTTCATGATGATCACGCCGCTGTAGGTGTCGGTGACCTTGACTTCCTTCAACGAGCCCCAGTCGCCCGCGTACGGGGACTCCACCTTGGGAGTTGTGAGACCAGCAATGCGCTCGAACGAGAACTTGACGTCCTCGGCAGTAACTTCGCCGTAGCCACCGTGGAATTGGATCCCCTGCTTCAGAACGAAGGTGAGCTCCAGATTGTCATCCGAGATCTCGAACGATTCGGCCAGCGTGTTGACAACCTCGAATGTGCCGGGCTTAAAGCTGATTAGACCCTCGTTGATGCAGTCGATCAGCTGTGCGTCTTCCGTGACCTGCCAGACCGCGGGGTCGGCCTGAGCCCAATCGTCCCGCTGACGATAAATCAGTTGCTTTGTGGCTCCGTCTGGGACAGCCACCGACTCGGCGGCAGCGCTG
>JAEMTX010000232.1:1709-2931 GCA_016462055.1 Acidimicrobiia bacterium
CGCCGCTTCGACGAAGCGCAGCGCTCTTTCACGATCGACGGGGTTCCACGTGTACCCATCGACCTTCAAACTGCTGCCGACAATACAGCCATCGGCATGCGATAGATAGGTTGCAATTGTGGACTCACGCGCGCCGGTGTTGAGGAGCACCGGCGTCTCGGGGGGAACTGCTGCTCGCACCTCTTGGAGGGTAGAAATATCGGCCTCAGCTCCAGCCATCGCACCCGACACGAGAATGCCGTCGGCCAGGCTCGAGACGACGGTCGATCGAGCCATCTGTCCCGGCGAGCGGTTTCCAATCGGCGAGGCAAATTCTGGTGTGATGTTCATCAGGATTTTGAGATCCGAGGCATCGAGTCGGCGCCGCTCGCGGAGCACCTCGGCAGCATTGGTTTGCCAGAGGCCCATGTCGGATTCCCAGACGCCCGTGCAGACCTCGCGCATGAACGCCGCACCTGTGGCGACTGCGACGGCGAGTGCGCATCGTGGGTCCCAGAGAAAGTCGACACCGAACGGAAGATCAGAGGGTTTGCATTCCGTGACAACGCGGCTCATCACTGCGGCGCTTTCGAGACCGGCATTGAGTTCGTAGGGCCGGTCCCCTTCATTGCAAAAGAGAATGCCGTCAAAGCCGGCTTCGAGCAGGATTGCAGTGTCCCGAGCGACGGCGTCGATCAGACCGTTGACTCCGGCTCGTTCGTCGTAGAGAGGCGTGCCAGGCAACGGTGGAACATGTGCCATGGCGATCAGTACCTTCGGTGAGCTGAACAATTCGAGAAACGACGACACAGGCAACGACCTCCTACGGGACACACTAGTGTGCGCAGTTGTTCGAAGTCAAACGCATTCTTGTTCGAAATATTGCTATACCTCACAGGTCGCCCTGAGGAGTTTTCCGATCACCACTGCCCTTCGCCGTAGCACGCTCGAGCACGAAGTTATTCGCCGCGGAAGCCTCTCTGTGGTCGAGGCTGCGTTACTCCTGGCGGTATCGGAGATGACAATCCGGCGCGATTTTGATGCCCTTGAGACGCGTGGGCGCATCCTGCGTGTGAGGGGCGGCGCGGTGGCGCGCGTCAGTCGCTCCTACGAACCACCGTTACAGGAACGTTCGAATCGATCAAGCGATGCAAAGCGTGCGATCGCGGAGAAAGCAGCCGAGCTCGTGGAAGATGGCGAGACGATCATCCTCGATGTTGGTTCGACGACAATCGAGTTGGCG
>JAEMTX010000049.1 GCA_016462055.1 Acidimicrobiia bacterium
ACCACGTGCATACGGCATTCGGTGCCGGTCTGCCCGCCGACACCGGCCAGGCCTCGCTGGGTTCCTTTGACGACATCGCCGCGATGATTCGCCTGTTCGGGCGTGAGGTTATTCCTGCATTCTCTTGAAGATCACTTGAAATCTGCGAGCTGATCATGGCCAAGAAATTCAGACGCTTATGAGTGATGCTCCGAAGATTGACCTTTAGGCGTAGGCAGCTAGGGTGCCGGATTTTGAAATTCCACTCAAGCCTGCAGCGTGATCACAAGGTCGTAGACGCGCTTTCGTGACACAGCGAATACGTCAGCAACGGCAGCCGCTGCGTCGCGTTTGGACGCTCCTTTGGCCAGCGACTCGCGCGCAGCTTGACGAAGTTCGTCGTCAGTCGCATCTGCCCTTGGGGCAGCGCCATCAAGCACGAGGACATACTCGCCTCGAGGATCGACCTCGCCGCAGCGCGTCAATGCTTCAGCGAGCGAACCGCGCCAAATCTCTTCATGGAGTTTGGTCAACTCGCGTGCAAGCACAATGCGACGCTGGCCACCGCAAACTTCGGCAAGATCGTTGAGCGTCTTCGCAAGTCGATGAGGGGCCTCGAACAAAACCGCCGTTCGATGTTCGTCCGCGAGTTCTCGAAGTCGGAGGGCACGCCCGGATCCCTTGCGCGGGAGAAATCCTTCAAAGACAAACCGCGATGTCGTGAGGCCGCTCGCAACTAGCGCATGAAGTACCGCCGAAGGGCCTGGAACGACTTCGACGGTGACGCCGGCTTCAATCGCTTTCGAGACCAAAAATTCGCCAGGGTCTGAAACCCCTGGCATCCCGGCATCGCTCACGAGAACAACGACGTCGCCACGCTGCACGTGTCCGAGTAGACGTTCTGCGGCTTCGCCTTCAGTGTGCTCGTTGACAACGATGTAGGTAGGCGACGCGATCCCGAAATGCGACAACAACCGACCGGTTCGGCGCGTGTCCTCGCAAGCCACCACTGCTGCCTGTCCAAGTGCCTCGAGTGCTCTCGGCGAAATATCTCCAAGATTGCCTATGGGTGTTCCAACGAGAACCAAGCGACCAGACACTGAAGAACTCATCGAATCTCCAATCGGTCGCCTTCAATGACGCCCCAACGGGCGAATGCTGCGGCTTCGGTTTCGATCACCGAACGCGAGCGCAGCAAGAACGCACCTAGACGATTCGGCTTCATTGTCCTAAGTCGCAAAACCGTGCCATCCGCATCGAGATGGGCAACATCGATCGTGAATCTCATGCCAAACGTGTGTACCGATTTCGCCGGTAGCAGGAGCATCGCTCCTTCAACCCCGTCGCGCCCAAGTAAGCCGCGCCGACGATCGCGTCGGTTTGTCGCAATCTCAAGCGTGGCAAGCACGCGCTCTTCAAAGACGAGCCAATTCCCCGAAGATTCGCTCGACGACATAGCGCCGATGCTACGAGCCTCAGACGTTGAAGCGGAATTCCATGACGTCACCATCGGCAGGCTGATACTCCTTGCCTTCAACCCGCAGGATTCCAGCGTCACGAGCCTTGGACCACGCGCCCACCTCGAGCAATTCATCCCAATGAATGACTTCAGCTCGGATGAAGCCACGCTCGAAATCGGTGTGGATGACACCCGCGCACTGGGGGGCCTTATACCCGGCACGGAATGTCCAGGCGCGAGTCTCTTTTTCGCCCGTCGTGAAGTACGTGCGCAGTCCCAACATGCGGTAAGCGGCGTGCAGAAACCGTGGGAGCGCGCCTTCACCGAGGCCAAGTCCTTCAAGCATCTCGACGCGCTCGTCAGCGTCGAGCATGGCTGCTTCAGCTTCAAGCTGCACGCACATACCAATCACTTCGCCGTGGCCTCCAAATTCTTCGACCACAGGAGCGATCAGTTCGTCGATCTGCTCAAGACCATCCTCGCTGACATTGACGATCGCTAGGACGGGCTTATTTGTCAGCAAGAAATAGCTCTTGATGAGATCACGAGACTCGGCATCGAGATCGCTTCTATAAATCGGCGTTCCCTCAGAAAGAATCTCAAGCGCCTTTCCAAGCGCTTCAACCTCATCAGCAATCATTCGATCTTGTTTGGCAGCTTTTCGACGCTTATCGATCTGATTCTCGACAGTTTCCAAATCGGCAAGCGCAAGTTCGGTTTCGACGATTCGAAGGTGCTCGAGCGGATCAGATGGGCCAGGAACGTCATGGTCAACAAAAGCACGAAGAACGAAGACGATCGCATCAGATTCGCGAATGTTGGCCAGAAACTTGTTTCCCAAGCCTTCACCTGTGCTCGCCCCTTCGACGAGACCACCGATGTCGACAAACTGCACGCTGGCCGGAATCACCGACTTGGCCTTACTCATGATTGCGAGCTGCTCAAGCCGATCGTCGGGGACTTTAGCCACTCCGACATTGGGGTCTTTTGTGGCGAAGGCATACGGGGCGGCGAGAGCCCCCCCGCCAGCGAGCGCGTTATACAGCGAGGACTTCCCCGCGTTTGGCAATCCGACGAATCCGAACTTTTCCATGGGAGGGGCAGGCTAGTAGTGCCGTCAGCCGCCGATGACATGACCTGAGGCCACACGAACGTTCTCAGTTGGCCCATCCCCCCACCTCCGGCCTAGGATTTCGGTCTTATGTCGAAGAAAACCTCGAAGCGCAAGACGAACGCCCGTCGTAAACCGGCGAATCACGGCACCAAGCCCAACGCCGGTCGCGGCTGATTCTGCACGTCGCTAACGACTGTGTTTAGCCAGCCCTCGAAGGATCTCATCACCGTCCCGAACCCTGAGAAGGGTCGTGACTACGAGATCCTGTGCGAAACCGACGAGCTCACATGCCTCTGCCCTGTAACAGGTCAGCCGGATTTCGCGACCGTGCGCGTCACTTATGTGCCGAACGAATTACTCGTTGAATTAAAGAGCCTCAAGATGTACCTATGGTCGTTCCGTGACGAGGGCGCGTTTCACGAAGCCGTCACCAACACCATTCTCGATGACCTCGTGCAGGCATTGTCTCCACGGCGGATGACCGTTGAAACCATTTGGAAAGTCCGTGGTGGCATTCTCACCACCGTTACTGCATCTCATCCGTAAAACGAACTGCGGCTATTCCGCTCCCGGCATACTCGGAGGGATTTCGGTGCGCTCAACGAGACTCGCCGGAGGGGCTTGTCCGGCCGGCGGAGTGACTTTGCCGGCCGAGAGATCCACAAGTTTTCCGATGCGATCGATGACAGCCCACGAAAGACGATCTCCGCCTACGATCGAGAAATGAATGTTGTCCTTCTGACGCACACCCCGAACAACGCCATCAGCGTTCGGAAGGCTTGCCGAGAAGACAAAATTTGAATCTGAGAAAAATGGCCATGTATCGAAGTACTGGATCCATGGCCGGCTCTGTGCTTCGCTCCAATAGATGTAACTCATCTGGTCCATGCCGCGAGTCTTCGAACCAGGTCCCATCGGGGGCGGTCCGCACCAGATTGTGATGCGCTGATTATCAGGCGACTTCAGGAGGTCCATCGTTGCGGCGACGCGACGGCGATATTCGGTCATCCATGGCTCGGAAGTGCGCTCGAGCACCTTTCCGTTGGCACCGATCATGTTCTGGCCGTCGTTTGCGCCGAACATGATCACAAGAATCGATGGATTGGCAGGGAGCACATCTTTCACTAAGTGCTCGGGCCAGTTGTAATAATCGGGACGAGATAAGCCTGTAGAGACGTGGTAATCGAGTGTTGGGGTGAAGATTCCGGTGGACTGCGTAATGCGCTGGAACGAGATACCGAACGTCTGAGTGATGGAATCACCGCCGACCCAGATCTTCATGGGAGTCGCCGGGGTCGGCGCTGGAAGTTCGGGTACTTTCTTCGCGGCTTCGGCTGATGCGGCGATTTCCGCTTCTGCTTGGCGTCGGAGAAGTTCCTCCACATCAATCTTTGTTCCTTGGTTCTTACCAAGCGCAGAATCGATTGAATTACGGAAGAAATTGATATGCAGCGTGTCGGTCACCGAGGCGACAGTCTTCGCAATCTCATTTCGCCAGCCATCGCCTTTTGCATTGCTTTTACGAAGCGTTGAATCGGCATCAAAAAGCCCGGCGACACAAAGCGCCGACACGATCACGACGATGATCAGACCCGCTGGCATCGTCCCCTCGCGGCGCGGCCGGAATGGCTCGAAGAGGCTCCGCCAATTGAACGACGACCGTCCCCCCGAAGGGGTCCCGGATTTGCCTTTCATTGGATTGCGTCCTGGTGACGTCATCGGAGGTTCCTCATCAGAACTGGAAGTAAATGAATGGCGCAATTCCCTCGGGACCAAGCGCGTCGACAAGGACAAGTCCACCGGCAAGAGCAGCGATTTGCAAGGCAGGTGCCCAGGTCGCAAACCAGACTTCGGCTTTTTGGGGGAATCGCTGAGGAACGAACTGCGAGGCGACACTCCCAACGATCACGAGAATCAACAGAAGGCTCACTCCAGTAGAGGAACCAGAAGAGGCGAAAAGTCTCCCGAGCAACGTAAAGGCCTCATCAACTGATGTTGCCCGAAAGAACACCCACGCCAGACAGACGACGTTGAAGACCAAGAACCATTGCATCGCTTTCACCACCAACGGCGGCAGGCCCAACTCGTGGCCCTTCCATTTCTCCTTCACGATTCGTTCGGCCACCAGGTAGGAGCCGTGGATTGCTCCCCAGACGACGAACGTCCAGTTCGCCCCATGCCAAAGTCCGCCAATAATCATGACGAGGAAAAGGTTCCGATAGGTCATGGCTTTCGAGCCGCGATTTCCGCCAAGCGGTATGTAGAGGTAGTCGCGCAGCCACCGCGACAAGGTCATATGCCAGCGACTCCAGAAGTCCTGCAATGACAAAGCGATATAGGGCGAATCAAAGTTCTGCGGGAATCGAATACCGAGAAGTAACGCCACGCCGATAGCGATATCGGTATAACCGCTGAAGTCGGCGTAGATCTGAATCGCGTAGGCGTAAATCGCCAACAGCACGGCCAGCGGTCCGTAGGCATTTGGATTGGCAAAAACCGGATCCACAATCTGTATCGCAAGAAAGCTCGAGATCACGACCTTCTTGAACATGCCGCGAAAAATGAGCATGAATGCTTCAGCAGATCGCACGTATCGCGGATCGGGTAGTACATCGAGTTGCGGCGCGAACTCGCTTGCTCGAACAATCGGGCCGGCAACGAGATGAGCGAAAAAAGACAGATACACAGCGAAATCAAGAATCGTGAGCGGTTTACGCCATTGCCCTCGACCGATGTCAATCACATAACTGATTGCTTGGAAGATAAAGAACGAAATACCAATCGGAAGAATGATGTTCAGAATCGGGGCATCAACCGAAATTCCGATCGAGCGCATCTTGTCGGCGATTGTCGAGACAAAGAAATCGAAGTACTTGAAATATCCAAGAATCCCAAGATTTACAACAACAGCGATTCGAACGAGCCACCTACTGGCATTCGTACGTTCCCCTTCAGGGGTGAGCGACCGAAAAATTGCCAGGCCCAAGAACCAGTTGATCCCAATGCTCAGAGACAGAAGCACCAAGTAGTTCCAGTCCCACCACCCGTAGAACACGAAACTTGAAGCAAGGATGAACCAACGCCATGCGATCTTGTGCGGTCGCAGCAGCCAACTCCCGGTGAACACCACCAAGAAGAAAACCGCGAAATCGACGGTAGGGAAAAGCATGGGGCGGCTTACCGGGTGGCTGGAGAAATAGGAGGGTTCGCAAGGCGACTGCGGGTCGATCGACGAGCAACCACCTTCACCGAAACTACCGCAGAGACCATTCGGTTTCGGGACAGACCTCCTCGCCATCACAAACCCAGACCCGACGACTCATCAGCAAGACCGATAGGGTCCAATCGTGCTTGACCATGTGTTTACTGATGCCATTGGCGCCCTTCGCGACGCGTTCGAAGGTGCGATGCTCGAACGACAAGCGTTCGAGGAGCGATTCAACATGGACATGCTCCTAGGTGACATGACTTGGGAGACCACCTATGGACTTCCGGGAGAAGGAATACCGCCCCGGGTTCAGGCCGACCTCACTCTGACCTGGCCAACATGGGCGCAGACCGCTTACCGCTCCTGGTACATCGGTGAATCCTTTGACGAGACGCCACGTATCGACATTGAACTCGTTCTGCGAGTTCAACGACTGTCATCGGCTCCTGACCCCGCAGCACTTATCGCCGCACTTCCCGACACCAGCCCGGCGATTGGGCAAGACCGACTTGAACGCTCAGGTCCGACTGTCGAGACAATCTTCGAAGGAAGCTTCGATCACCCCGAGTATGCAATCGAAGTGAGTTACGAAGGGAGTTACGAAGTCGACGAAGAAACGTTGGCAGACGGAACTCGGCTTGACGACAACCTCGGTGCCATGGGCGGTTGGATTTCGTCGATCCTCGTGAAAGTCGGAGACCTCGGGTGGGATTTTCTTCCCGCGATCGATCAGCAAGACTAGCGAGCCGCTGAATTAGAACTCTTTCGGCACTGGCAGCAGGTCGGGGAAATTTGTCTCGCGGCCTTCTGCTTTCGCCATTAATGACTCAGCCATGTCCGAGGGCTGAAACATTCCTGTTTGCCAAGTAGCGATGTGATTAAGGCTGTCGGCAACACTGTGATCACGCGAGTACAGCAACATCTCTTTGGTCCCCCAGATCGCGAGCGGACTCTTTGAAGCGATTTCATTGGCGATCTCAAGGACGCCAGCCACAAGTTCCTCGTGGGTGGGAAACACCTGGTTCACGAGCCCCACCTCGAGTGCGCGTTGCGCTGACATTCGACGCCCGGTGTAGGCAAGTTCACGTGCGACACCGTCAGGGATGATCTTCGGGAGACGTTGCAATGTGCCGACATCGGCCGTCATCCCAATATTGATCTCCTGGATCACAAAGAAGGCATCGGCCGACGCGTAGCGCATATCTGCAGCGGTGACCATGTCCACCGCTCCACCAATGCACCCACCTTGGATCGCAGCCAGAACTGGCATCCGCGCTTTTTCGAAAGCCGTGAAACTTTCCTGCAGCATCAGAGCAGTCTGGCGAAGTCGGGCCCGGACCCTCCCCATTTCATCGGCATCACCTGGAGTGATTGCGGTATCTCCAGAGGTGAAGACACCGAGATCCATGCCGGCGCAAAAATGACGGCCAGTCGATGACAGCACGATCGCACGAACGTCACCACGAGCATCGAGGTTCCGCACAATCTCGGGGAGTTCAACCCAAAATTCGCGCACCATCGAGTTGAGGTGCTCGGGACGATTCAAGCGGATGTGTGCGACTTTGTTCGCTACCTCGACATCAAAACAGTTTTCGCTCATAACGCACCCTTCACCAAGGTTGTGAGATTGGTCTGTGGCCGCGCACCCATGTGTGAGATTGCTTCGGCAGCAACGATCGACGCGATACGCCCGGAGGTTTCAAGATCGGCACCCGAAACCCATCCTGAAAGGAATCCAGCGGCGTAAAGATCTCCAGCGCCGGTGGTGTCGACGAGATCTGCGGCGACCACAGGAATATCAAAACGCTCACCCGAGGACGAAATGATGACTGATCCCGCTTCACCTCGTGTCAGACATGCAATTGCGCAATGTCCGGCCACTCTGCGTGCTGCTTCGTCAAAATCTGAAACCTCATAAAGCGAACAAATCTCGTCTTCATTGGCAAACAAGATATCGACGTGATGTTCAACGATTTCGAGGAACTCCGACCGATGACGATCGACACAGAACCCGTCAGAGAGCGAAAACGCAACTCGCGTTCCTGCCTCGGCCGCCCAACCCATCACATTTCGGAGCGCGCTCTTCGCAGCAGGTTCGTCCCACAGATACCCCTCGAGATACACAACGCGTGCGGTCGGGACCAGAGCAAGATCCACATCCTCCGATGTCAACTGACCCGCGACACCAAGCGATGTATTCATTGTGCGCTGGGCATCGGGAGTCACGCAGATCAGGCATCGAGCGGTTCCCGCAGCAGCATCGGTGCCCGATGCAGCGAACCCATGGAAAGCGACTCCGGCGGCTCGGATGTCGTGAGCAAAAACGTCACCAAGGTCGTCCTCGGCGACTTTGCCAATAAAAGCAGCAGAGATTCCGAGCGACGCTAAACCTGCTGCCGTGTTCGCAGCAGAACCACCAGACATTTCAACTGCTGAAGGCATAGCGGCATAGATGGTTCGAGCCCGATCGGGATCGGTGATTTGCATCGAGCCCTTCACCATTGCGTGGTCGTCCAAGAAGGAGTCGTCAGTATGGGCAAGTACGTCGACGATGGCATTGCCGATGCAAAGAACATCAAGGGCTCGGTTTGAAGGAGGAAGAAGCGCAGTCATGGCGACCGACCCTACGCTGACGAGGTGACCGATACTGAACTCCCCCAGCACTCCAACGATGCCAACCCATTCAGGCTTCCTGGCCCCGTTCGTCCCGTTCGTTACGACCTGACTCTGGAGCCCGACCTCGAAGCGGCCACCTTTGCCGGCGAGGTCACGATCGATCTTTTGCTTTCGGCAGCCACCAAGACCATCTCATGTAACGCGCTCGATCTCGACATTCTTGCCGCCGAGGTTGTCGAAGGTTCGCTGGCCGATGACGCCCCCACTATTGCCGTCACTCAGGTTGCTCTTGATCCTGAGACAGAACGAGTCACCTTCACGCTAAGCCGAGCCCTTTCTGCCGGCGAAGCCCATCTCCGAATCCGATTCACCGGGGTGTTAAACGACAAACTGCGAGGCTTTTACCGCTCAACCTTCACTGACACTGACGGAATCGAACAGGTCATCGCTACGACGCAATTTGAAGCGACCGATGCTCGCCGAGCTTTCCCATGCTTGGACGAGCCCGATCACAAAGCATCCTTCGCTATCTCTCTCATCGTCGATGAAGAACTCTTTGCTGTGTCGAACGCACGTGAGATTTCTCGAACAGCCGCACCCAACCGACCGGGCAAGCACATCGTGTGCTTTGCCGAAACCATCGTCATGTCCACATATCTCGTTGCGTTCATCGTCGGCCCACTTGAAGCAACCGATCCCATCGACGTCGATGGGATCCCCATGCGCGTGATCTTTCCGAAAGGAAAACGCCACCTCACCGCCTACGCATTAGAAGTCGGAGCATTTTGCCTCCGACACTTCGCCAACTATTACGGAATCGCCTATCCAGGCGACAAACTCGACCTCGTTGCGGTTCCGGACTTTGCCTTCGGAGCCATGGAAAACCTCGGATGTGTGACCTTTCGCGAAATCCTTCTTCTGGTCGACCCAGCAACCACCACACAGGCTGAACTCCTCAACGTCACCGACGTCATCAATCACGAACTCGCCCACATGTGGTTCGGTGACCTCGTCACCATGAAGTGGTGGAATGGCATTTGGCTCAACGAAGCCTTCGCCACGTTCATGGAAATGCACGCCACTGATGCATTCCGTCCACAGTGGGACCGTTGGACAACATTTGGCCTTTCACGCACTGCTGCATTCGATACCGATTCGCTCACGAGCACGCGCCCCATCGAATACCCCGTCATTTCTCCTGCCGATGCAGAGGGGATGTTCGACATCCTCACCTACGAAAAAGGCGCTGCGGTTGTTCGCATGCTCGAGCAGTACCTCGGCGAGGACCAGTTCCGCTCGGGCATCCGCCAGTACCTCGCAGAGCACGCCTACGGCACCACAGAAACGACCGACCTCTGGGACGCCATCGAATCTGCAACCGGCGAGCCTGTTCGTCGAATCATGGACTCGTGGATCTTCCAGGGCGGCTTCCCCGTCATCTCCGTCGACATCGTCAACGACGGCCGAACTCTCCGCCTCTCACAACACCGCTTCGGGT
Organism: Acidimicrobiia bacterium; assembly: GCA_016462055.1. Taxonomy (GTDB): domain Bacteria; phylum Actinomycetota; class Acidimicrobiia; order Acidimicrobiales; family Acidimicrobilacustridaceae; genus Acidimicrobilacustris. The sequence goes on from JAEMTX010000049.1 coordinate 9,875, forward strand.
ATGCCGGCGATCTTGGCGACGGCGAATCACCCATTCCTGCACACGACAACGCAGCCCAGTGGATTGTCCCCCTTATCTTTTCGCAGCGCAGCGCAACAGATGGCGTGATCACGTTCGAAAAAGTCCTTCTTGATCAACCATCAATCGATATTGATCTGATCGACCCAGCAACCTGGATCTATGTCAACACCGAGGGCACCGGCTTCTACCGAGCCCGCTACGCACCCGACCTTCGTTCCGCACTCGTGAGTCACGCACAAGCCGAACTCTCTTCGATTGAACGCTACGGATTGGTCGATGATATTTGGGCGTCGGTACTCGCTGGAGACCTCGAAGCTCATGATTTCCTCGAGATGGCAGAAGCATTTGCAGATGAAACTGATCTCTCGGTATGGCAACGAATCATCGCCGGGTTGAATGCGCTTGATCGAATCATCGATGGCGATGCCGGCTCAGCACTTCACACGCGAATTCGCGGCATCATCAGCCCCGCATACGAACGACTCGGAGCCGAACCAAAATCTGGAGACTCTGACCGCGATGGCGCATTGCGAGGCGTGTTGTTCGAAGCACTTGGAACTATCGGCGGCAATCTCGATGTTCAGTCACGAGCACGTGTGCTTCTGACCATCGATGCCCTCGATCCCGACCCTGCGTTAGTAGCAGCCTCGGTAAACATCGTCGCAGCCACAGGGACTTCCGAGGAATTCGACGACTTCATCACGAGAATGAAAACCGCCCCGACGCCACAGGAAGAACTTCGCTATCTCGGCGCCCTCGCCGATTTCCCTGACCCTGATCTCATCGCTCGCCTTGTCCGAATGTCCCTTACCGATGATGTCAGGAGCCAGAACGCGCCGCTTCTTCTTCGTCGGGCACTTTCAAATCCTGATGCTGGGGAAATTGCTTGGTTCTTCGTCAGTTCCGAATGGGAGGCGATCACCACCCGACTTCCATCGAATTCCATCGCTCGCTTTCTTGAGGGAATTCGCGGTCTGTCGAAACCAAGCGTCGCCGCAGAGGTGCTCTCGTTCTTCGAGACCCACGAAGTTCCTCAGGGCGACAAAATCCTCGCCCAGCACCTTGAACGTCTCGAAGTAAATGTTGCGTTGCGTCAACGCGAGTCAGTGCGACTCGCGCGCAGACTGCTCCACAACCGTTGATTCCATTCGATTCGGAACGTGTCCGGATCAGAGCCACTT
>JAEMTX010000050.1:0-9221 GCA_016462055.1 Acidimicrobiia bacterium
CTGGATCATCTGACGATGCACTGAGCGCCTCGAGTGAAGCCATGCAGGTGAGATACTCGGCCGCAACGCTGAGCAGACGATCGACGAGTTGCTGAGATAGTTGCGGCACCATCTGATTGAGAAGATCTTCAGGGTCAATCGGAGACGACATTGCTCGGCCCTCTCAGTCGGCGAGGGCTGAAAAGTACACATTGAGCAGCATTTGGGATAAGCGACCCAATAAGCGCTCCACAACAATTTCGGGCCATTCGCTGAAACCCGTTAGGGGAGCGAATAGCCCTTTGTTTTGCAAACGTCATTAGGAGTGGAGCTAAGGGGAATTGAACCCCTGACCTCTTCCATGCCATGGAAGCGCTCTACCAACTGAGCTATAGCCCCGTAAGGACTTGGAACTGTACCGGCAGTCCATAAGGCAGCAAAATCGGAACCGTGCTGCCTCGAATTAGTGCGACGCATGTCTCGGTCAAGTCGTTTGAAAGGAATCGGGTAGTTCCTCGCCTACCATCCGCCTTCATGGTTGACGGCTACGAACCACCCATTATCGAGGCGAAGTGGCAGCAGCGTTGGGCGGCCGACGGCTTCTACAACGTGGAGAACGATGATCCTCGGCCGCACTGGTACACGCTCTGCATGTATCCGTATCCCAGCGGCGCCGCCCACATGGGTCACGTTCGTAACTACACGTTCGGCGATCTGATTGTGCGCTACCGCACGATGAATGGTTACGCCGTTCTTTCACCAATGGGCTTCGACAGTTTCGGACTTCCTGCCGAAAACGCGGCGATTAAGACCGGGCGGCATCCTCGTGAGTTCACCGATGAGCGCATCGAAATGCTTCGTAGCTCAATTCTTCGAATCGGCGCTGTGTACGACTGGCGCCGCCAAGTCACAAGCCATTCGGCTGAGTACCAAAAGTGGACGCAGTGGATATTCCTGAAGTTTCTCGAAGCGGGTTTGGCCTACCGCCGAAACGCTCCGGTCAACTGGTGTCCAGGGTGCCAAACCGTTCTGGCCAACGAACAAGTAAATGCCGACGGAACCTGCGACCGGTCAGGTGACATCGTTGAGAAGCGCGACCTTGAACAGTGGTTCTTGAAGATTACTGATTATGCGCAGCAGCTTCTCGACGACCTTGACGATCTTGATTGGCCCGAACGAGTCAAGATCATGCAGCGCAACTGGATCGGCCGTTCAGAGGGTGCCGAGTTCTCGATGGCCGTAGTCGATGCATCAGGACAACCGCGCAGCGACGGAACCTCAATCAAGGTTTTCACCACACGACCCGACACCAGTTTCGGCATGACCTACGCGGTCATGGCCCCCGAGCACCCACTTGTCGACGTCGTTGTCACTGACGACCGCCGTGCTGAAGTATCTGCGTTCGTAGCGACTGCTCGTAAAGCCAGCGATGTCGAACGGATGTCCTCGGAAGGATCGCTCGACAAACGCGGAGTCTTCACAGGCTCCTATGTACTCAACCCATTCTCGAAAGATCCGGTTCCGCTCTATCTCGCCGATTACGTGCTTATGGGTTATGGCACTGGCGCGATCATGGCCGTGCCGGCTGAAGACCAACGCGATTGGGATTTCGCCAAGGCCCATGATCTGCCCATCCTGCGCACCATTCAGCCCCCGGCTGATTTCGATGGCGAGGCATTCACCGGCGATGGTCTCCACATCAACAGTGGTTTTCTCGATGGCATGGGCAAGACGGAGTCCATCGCTGCAGCGATCGCCTTTCTTGAATCCGAAGGAATTGGAAAAGGCACAATCAATTTCCGATTGCGTGACTGGCTTGTCAGTCGTCAACGTTTTTGGGGTTGCCCGATTCCGGTTATTAACTGCGACGACTGTGGAATGGTTCCGGTTCCCGAAGCCGACCTTCCAGTCCTTGCTCCTGATGATGTCGAGTTCCTTCCGACTGGCGAATCGCCGCTTGGACTGCATGCGGGCTTCTTTGAAACTTCGTGTCCGAAGTGCGGCAAGCCAGCACATCGAGAGACCGACACGATGGACACCTTCGTCGATTCGTCTTGGTATTACCTGCGCTTTTGCGATCCATGGAATACCGAACAACCGTTTTCGACCGAAGCAGTCAACGCGTGGATGCCAGTCGACCAGTACATCGGCGGAGTCGAGCACGCGATCTTGCATCTCATGTACGCACGATTCTTCACAAAGGCGCTTTCCGATCTCGGCGTCGCCCCGGCGAATCTGCGCGAACCGTTCACCCGTCTGTTTACGCAGGGCATGATTCGGCTCGATGGCGACAAGATGTCGAAATCGAAGGGCAACTTGGTTGCGCCCGAGGAAATTCTCGACACTGATGGTGCCGATGCTCTCCGTCTTGCCCATCTCTTTGTTGGTCCACCGCAGGATGATGTTGATTGGGAAGGCGTGGGCATCGATGGTTGCTCGCGCTTCCTGCATCGAGTTTGGCGACTTGCGCTCGGAGAGACCGGCAGCGCTCCGGCTGATCGCGCTCCCAACGAGAGAGATACGGAACTAGAGCGGCGCACCAATCGATTGATCGTGAAGGTCACCGATGACTACGAGCGGTGGGCATACAACACAACGGTTGCAGCGTTCATGGAATTCACCAATGAGCTGTATCGCTATGTGCAAACTGATGAAGGTCCCCGTAAGGCAACACTCGACGCGGCCATCGACACCCTGATGCTTCTTATGGCGCCGATGGCTCCGCACATCACCGCCGAATTGCAGGAGATGCGTCACGGAGATGACATTCATCGCTTGTCATGGCCTGTAGCGGACGAGTCGATGCTTGCGGTTGAATTCGTAACCCTGGTTGTTCAAGTGAATGGCAAAGTCCGAGACCGAATCGAAGTTCCGGCTGAAACCGATGCCGCGACTGCCGAAGCGATCGCCCTTGCGAGTGAGAAGGTTCAAGCGCACCTCGGGGGAGTGCCACCCCGAAAGGTGATCTGCAAACCGCCGACGCTTGTCAACCTTGTGGCTGGCTAGCTCAGCCAGGGTTTGGCGCTAGTCCTGATCGCGCAGGAACTGCTCGAGTTCAGCCATCAGGTCGTCGCCCATTGGCAACGGATCCGCGATGACCACTTCGGTGTCAGCCTGAGCCTCAAGTTGGCGAACCATCTCGATGTGTTCCTCGCTGTTGGCAACGAGTTCGTCGAGTCGTTCACGCGAAGTCCGCGCGTCTTCGACGAGCGAACCGAGGTTGAAGTTCAGCCCGGCAAAGGTTCGGAGGCCTTCGACCAATGCGAGCGCACCGCCGGGATAGGGCATCCCTGCCGCGTAGTGAGGAATCTGAGCCCACAGGGCGGTCGCCTGAATTCCAGCGGCGGCACAGGAGAGCTGGATCGATGCATTGATCCCAGCGGGTACGTCGATGCGACCGGTTACGGAACCGACACGTTGTGCCATTTCGGCGTCAGTTGCGGTTGTGACCAATTGCGTTGGTCGGGTGTGGGGCACAGGCGCTGGATAGGCACCGAGTCCGAAAACAGCTTCGGTTCCGAACTGATGAGCAAGATCAACCACGGCCTCCGAGAATGCCATCCATCGATGGTCGGGTTCGGCTCCAACTAAAAACAGGACTGATGCTCCATCGGCATCGAACCCAGCCTGAAGTTCAATCTTCGGCCACGTGAGACCGGTGTTGATGCCGTCGAGAAGATGCATGGTTGGTCGCCGGGAGCGATGGTCGATCAGTGCATCGGCGTCAAAGCGGGCGACGGTAATGGTTTCAAGATCTTCCAGAACGGTGCCGAAGGCATTCGTTGCCGCAAGGCCTGCATCGATCCATCCATCGAGTCCGAGTAGGAGCGTTGGCGAATCCAGTTCTGGACTTTCGAGAAGTTCATAGAGATCAGACATCGTTGCTGCCAATCTGGCCGGTAAGTGCGGCGAGGCCCGCAACAGCAAGACGCTGCACGGAGCTCGTTCCTGAATCGGTATCGGTGGTTTGGTCGCCCATGGCCCCTGAACGGTAGCGAACCAGAACGCCTTGCAAAATACAGGCCAGTTTCCAGTAGCCGAGAGCAACGTAGTAACCGATTTGGCTGAGGTCCCTGTCCGACTGTGCCTGGTACATCGCCAGAAGATCTGACCGCGTCGCAAAGCCTTCAAGGGCTGTTGCTGAGCCGTCGAGAGCGGAGAAAGGATCATCTGCTTGGGCCCAATAGACGAACATGAGTCCGAGATCGGCGAGCGGATCTCCGAGCGTGCAGAGTTCCCAGTCGAGTACTGCGACGACCGAGCCGCTCTGATCGACAATGCAATTATCAAGCCGATAATCGCCGTGGACGATCGTTGCATGACCCTGTTGGGGAATTGCTTGCGAAAGTCGTTGGTGAAGTTCTGTCATCTCAACGATTGCGTCGTCTTTCGTAGCTTCCCATTGCCGCTGCCACCGAGAGAGCTGCCGCTCGACGTAGGACTCCTTGCGACCGAGGTCGCCGAGACCGATTGCATCGACATCGACCGCATGGATCTTGATCAGATTGTCGATGAGCGAGCGTCCGGCGTTCGTTCTTGCGGTAATCGTCAGCTCGGAACCAGCGGCGGCGTCGCGAGCGATAATTCCGTCGACAAACTCCATCACATAGAACGGAGCGCCGCTCACGGTTTCATCTTCGCAAAAGCCGACGACTGGAGCGACAGGAACATCTGTAGAGCTCAGTGCGTTGATGATTCGAAACTCTCGACTCATGTCATGTGCAGTAGCGAGGACGTGACCGAGAGGAGGACGGCGAAGAACCCAGCGCCGTCGAGCTGAATCGGTGACGGTGTAGGTGAGGTTTGAGAGTCCGCCTGCGATGGGTTCGAACCGGATTGGCTCGACGAGATCAGGCACTCGATCGAGCATCCATGCAGTGAGATTTTTGGCGTCAATGCCAGCGACGTCGCTTGATGGTGCCACTTCAACTCCGAACTCAGGATCTCCACACGCTACCGGTGTCTCTTCGTGCTCCGCTTCTTGGCTGGGGGTCGTATCCTTTGGATTGTGATGATCGACGTAACTGACGCAACCCTTGAAGCCGAGGTCGTAAATCGGTCTCTTACGACCCCCGTAGTTGTCGATCTCTGGGCCCCGTGGTGCGGGCCGTGTAAGACCCTCGGGCCAATGATCGAGGCGGCAGTCGACGCCACAGGTGGTCAGGTAGTTCTCGCCAAAATCAACGTGGACGAGAACCCCCTTTCTCAACAGGCGTTCCAGGTTCAGAGCATCCCGGCTGTTTTCGCTTTTGCCGGCGGCACAATCGTCAGCTCTTTTGTCGGTGCGCAACCACAGGAGAAAATCGATGAGTTCGTGAATGGTCTGCTTTCGGCCGGTGAACCCACCGAAATTGATCTTCTTCGTGAGCAGGGCGACGAGGTCTCTCTTCGGAAGGCGCTTGAACTTGAGCCCGACAACTCCGATGTGATCGTGGACCTTGCTGAACTTCTCGCCGGCGACGATCGCGGTGACGAAGCACTCGAACTTCTCTCAAAAATCCCAGAGACCGCCGAAACTCGTCGTATCGCTGCTTATGTGCGAAGCGGAACCGGAATGGCGTCTGACGAGCAGATTGAGAATCGCCTTTCGATTCTTCTTGCCGAGGTCAAGACCGATGACAAGGCTCGTCAAGAGTTCATCGACCTTCTCGAACTGTTAGGTCCCACTGATCCTCGTACCGGCGCATGGCGAAAGAAGCTCACGAACACGCTTTTCTGAGCGTCAACTAGTTCGTATCGCTCTTTTCGGAATTCGCCAATGCCGATAGGTTTCATTTGCTTTCTCCAATGATGGTGGTCTTTGCGCCATCGGCGTCTGGGCTGTGGAGGAGAGCACATGACAAATCAGACCCACCGGGGAGGCGTTAGCGCCGGCGGCGGTAGTGAGGATGAGCAAGCCCGCCGAGCACTCGATCGCCTACGAGTCGAGGGTGGCGATGGTGAACGGCCACGTCGGTTCAGCGATTTCCGCGAAATCGCTCACGACGTCGTTCGCTGGGCGTCAGCGTCGATGCAGCGACTTGTTCTTGTGGTCGCAGCCGTTCTATTCACTGCGCTCTTTGGTGCTGTTGTGTACGTGAGATCCTCGCCATCTTCGACGCAGGCGGGTTTCGGTAGTTCGGCGGCGGTCAATTCCCAAGTCGAGGGGGGAAGCACAACGACAACAACTGGTCCCTCAGTGGTTGTTGATATCGGTGGCGCAGTTCGTTCGCCTGGGGTCTACCGCTTGGCTCTCGGTTCCAGAGTTGTTGATGCGCTCGAGCGTGCCGGTGGCCCAGCAGAAGATATTGATACGAGCCGCCTCAACCTCGCGGCTCCGCTGGTTGATGGCGAGCGGGTTTGGTTTCCTCGAAGGGGCGAGTCACTCGAAGGCGTCGCTATTGGGCCTGCCTCACAAGGTGCCAGAGGTCAAGGGGGCCTGCAGTCGACAGCTCCGCTCGATCTGAACTCCGCAACCGCTGAGCAACTCAATGAACTGCCTGGTATCGGCCCAGCGACGGCGAAGGCGATTATTGACACGCGCAAAGCTGCGGGTCGGTTTCGCTCTGTCGATGACTTGTTGACTGTCAAAGGAATAGGGCCAACGAAACTCGACGCGATTCGCAGCAGCGTCGTTGTTCGGTGATGCGCTTACGGCTCTGTAAATTGTGAGGCTCGCAAACCAGTCCATACAATTGCGTCGTTTCCTGCGTCGGCACTTCGTGGTTTTCCTCGCGTGTGCATGTTGGAGCGGAGCATTGGTTCCGGTCGCTCTTCCAATGTGGACTGGCGTCGCAGTTTTGATTCTCGGGCTGTTGAGTCGTCGGATGTTGTTTGCGCTCGCGATGGGTTTCCTCGCTAGCTCGATGTTCTCGTTCAACGCCATTGCCGGGCTCGCACCGGTTACTTCGCAGGCATGGTCGGGAACCATCACTCTCGTAAACGATCCGCAAGCCTTCCCGGGCCGTGTTGTGGTTATAGCGGATACCGATCTCGGCCGAGTGCAGGTGACCGCAGCCAGTTCGGTGGCCAGGGATCTTCGTCAAGCCTCGGCGTGGTCTGAGTTCACGGTCACAGGGTCGCTAAGGCCGTTGGCCAATCAGGAACGACTTCTGAGCCGGCATGTTCGGATGTCCCTTGTAGCAACAAAAGTGGAACCACGAGACGGAGGAACGCTTTGGCGTATTCCGGTCGAGACGGTGCGGCAATTGATTCGCAACGGGTCGGAGGCTCTGCCGCTTCAGCAGCGACCTGTGTACAGCGGTTTTGTGATTGGAGATGACCGCGGGAGTGAAACGGGAATTGTCGAATCTTTCGAAGAGGCGGGGCTCACCCATTTGCTCGTCGTTTCCGGGGAGAACCTGGTTTTCGTTATTGCCGTCGCAACTCCGCTCTTGGTGCGGCTGCCGCGTCGGACTCGAGTCGGAGTCACGATCGTTATTCTCGTGCTGTTCGCCGCCGTTACGCGCTTCGAACCATCGATCTTGCGAGCGACAGCGATGGCACTGATCGCGCTGATCGGTGTGGGGAGCGGCCGACCGATCGACGCGCGCCAGAGGTTGGCAGCAGCCGTGTCGATACTTGTACTGATCGATCCTCTGCTCGTCGAATCGCTCGGCTTCCAATTGTCGATCGCAGCAACGGGGGGAATCACCTGTTTCAGTCGAGCAATCATGAAGGCCACTCGTGGTCCCGTGTGGTTTCGGCAGGTATTTTCTGTGACGGTGGCCGCTCAGATAGCAGTGGCACCTCTTATCGTTCCGACCTTCGGACCAATGCCTCTGGCTTCACTGCCAGCGAACGTCCTTGCCGGACCGATCGCAGGATTTGTGATGATGTGGGGGAGTTCAGTCGGACTGTTGGCCGGACTCGTGGGAAACGGGCCGGCGACCATTCTGCTCCTGCCCGTGCGAGCAGCGTTGTGGTGGATTCTGAATGTTGCCTCTTGGTGCGCAGCATTGTCGTTGCCTCGTCTCAATTTGGTTGCCATCACAGGATTGTTCGGACTCGGCTTTCTACTCTTTCAGTGGCGATACGGCGGGAGAACCCGATCGTTGGAACATCGTCAAAGGCCCCCCGCCGGTTAGGGTCTCGGCGTGTTCTTAGACCTTGGCACCACGCGTTTCGATATCACCTATCGCGCCGTCGTCATGGGAATTCTCAATCGAACACCGGACTCCTTTTACGACCAGGGTTCGTACTTTGAGTTCGAGGATTTCCTTCGCAAAGCCGAGCAGTTGGTTGCTGACGGCGCTGATTTCCTTGACGTAGGCGGGGTGAAAGCTGGCCCCGGCGAGGATGTAGGCGAGCAAGAGGAACTCGACCGTGTGGTCCCCGCCATCGAAGCGTTGCGATCGAGATTCGATCTCCCGCTTTCGGTCGATACATGGCGAGCTTCTGTGGCCAAGGCCTGCTTCGAAAGTGGCGCGTGCATTGGCAACGACATCAGCGGCTTCGCCGATCCTGACTACCTAGATGTTTGTTCCGCTGCTGGTGCGTCTGTGGTTGCGACACATATTCGTCTGGCCCCGAGAGTTCCTGATCCCGACCCGCAGTACGACGATGTCGTGCTCTCCGTCTGTGGGTTCCTCGCTGATCGTGCTGCACGAGCCCGGACCGCAGGAATCCCACGCGAACGGATCATGGTCGACGCCGGCCTCGACCTCGGAAAGTCCGAATTGCAATCGAAGATTCTCCTCCGATCCTCTGATGCATTGACCGCTCTGGGGTATCCGGTGTTTCTCTCTGCTTCGAATAAACGCTTTCTTTGGACACTTCTCGATGTCGAGCGTGGCTCGGCGGGAGACGGGACGATGGCGGCGCATTCCCTCGGGATCGCTCTTGGTTGTCGCATCCTCCGTGCACACGATGTTCGCAATGGGCGACGTGTTGCCGACTCGATGGCCGCCATTTTGGAAGTGGCATGAACGTCAATCTTTCCTCGCCAGTGTTCTTGGTCAAAGGCAGTGACGATGTCATTCTCAGCGATGAAGTATCGGCACTTATTACGCAACTCCTCGGAGACGACGATAGAACGCTGCTTCTCGCCGAACTCTCGGTCACTGACCATGCGCTCGAAGACGGCGGCTACACCATCGGCCCGGTGGTCGATGCCTCGCAGACCTTCCCGTTCTTTGGCGATCGGCGCATTGTCCTCGTTCGTAATGCCGCCGTATTTTCGACAAAGGATGCATGTGCTCCGCTCGTTCATTATCTGAGCGATCCTCTTGCGACCACATCGCTTGTGCTCGTGTGGGAGAAAG
>JAEMTX010000050.1:9231-10600 GCA_016462055.1 Acidimicrobiia bacterium
GCGACTACGAGCGCTGGGGGAGTTGTCGTTGATTCCTCACCAGGCACAGGCAAGGCGCAGAGCGGTTGGCTTGACGAGCGCATCTCAGATTCGAGCCTCAAATTTGATCCTGCGGCCAGACGCACACTTGTCGATCACTTGGGTAGTGATGTTGGCCGCTTACCGGCGCTGCTCGAAATCCTTGAGTCGGTCTACGGAGCGGGCACCAAAGTCTCCGCACCCGACATTGAGCCGTACCTCGGCATGTCTGGCGACGTCGCTCCTTGGGATCTGACTGATGCGATCGATGGAGGCGATGTCAGCGGATCCCTCGACGTGCTGAACCGAATGATGGTGGGGGGCACCCGTCATCCACTCCAGATCCTGGCAACGCTCTCGAACCACTATCTCCGAATGATTCGACTCGACGATCCGGAAATCCGCGGTGACAAAGAAGCGGCTGAGGTTCTCGGAATCAAAGGCAGCACGTTCCCTGCGAAGAAGGCTCTCGATGGGGCTCGTCGGCTCGGTAGCGACCGTTTAGCTGAGTTCGCCTCGTTGTTGGCTCAAGCCGATCTTGATCTCCATGGGGCAAAGGCTTGGCCCCCCGAACTTGTCGTCGAAGTACTAGTCGCTCGCCTTGCTGGTCGAAACCGTTCTGCTTCGGGGCGTAGCCGGCGTTGATCTAAATAGTAGGTTTTCTTAGCCGTACAAAACGAAAAGAACCGGAGCGATGCCCCGGTTCGTGATCGTTCTTACGCCACTCGGCGCTTCAGTTATTTGGTGGCGGCGTTGACGCGAGCCATGAGGCGGCTCTTGCGACGTGCTGCCTGGTTCTTATGGATGACGCCCTTGGAAGCGGCAGTATCGATGCGTTGGATCGCAAGACGGGCCTGCTCGGCGATATCGGCGCTGCCTTCATCGGCGGCGGCAAGAACACGCTTGGTGCGTGTCTTCATTTCGGAACGCACAGCCTTGTTGCGCAGGCGGGCCTTCTCGCTCTGACGGTTTCGCTTGATCTGGCTCTTAATGTTGGCCACTGGGGTCCTCTGTGGTTGAAGATTTGATGTGATTCGGGGGATGGGGTTGGAGTCAAAAGACCGGCCCCGTACACGGATCGTAAAGCATAGCGGGCAGAGGGCTCTTAGTCACAAGAGCGTGAATTCCAGCCGTGGCCGTCTAGGCTCTTGAGGCCCCTCGCCCTAAGGACAACTGCCTTCGTGGCCCCCCTCGACAGCATCCGAAACCTCTGCATCATCGCCCACATCGATCACGGCAAGTCCACACTCGCGGATCGCCTGCTCGAGTTGTGTGGCGCGGTCGACCCACGTGAGATGCGAGCGCAGTACCTCGACTCTATGGACATTGAGCGTGAGCGGGGCATCACGAT
>JAEMTX010000050.1:10610-11024 GCA_016462055.1 Acidimicrobiia bacterium
TCAGTCGCTCACTGGCCGCTTGCGAGGGCGCCATTCTTCTCGTCGACGCCGCCCAAGGCATCGAGGCGCAAACCCTTGCCAATTGCTACCTCGCTCTTGAAAACAATCTTGAGATTGTGGCGGCGCTTAACAAAATTGATCTTCCTGCAGCCGATCCCGATCGCTACGCCGCCGAAATTGAAAAAGTCCTCGGCATTCCCGCCGATGAGATCCTTCGCGTTAGTGCCAAAACTGGCGAAGGGGTGGCGGAACTTCTTGATGCGGTGATCGACCGCATCCCACCTCCTGTCGGCGACCCTGATGCTCCATTGCAGGGCCTCATCTTCGATTCACATTTCGACCAGTACCGCGGCGTTATTTCTTCGGTGCGGATCATGCAGGGAACGCTTACTACCGGTGCCCGACTGAAGTTCG
>JAEMTX010000233.1 GCA_016462055.1 Acidimicrobiia bacterium
CCGTGACGAAATGGATCTGTTCAAGATTTTGGATCCATGGGCGGCAACCGAAACGACAGCACCACCAGATGTCTGGGCTCGGGTCAACACCGATACCGCTATGTGGCTGCATGCACTCGCCATCGCCGAAGCTCGATCCGCGCACGGACCAACATGGATGTATCGCTTTGACTGGGAGGCCGCGTCACCAGACATGGGCGCTCCCCATGGCGTCGACATTCCCTTCCCATTCACCACCATCGACGTCGATGGTTGGGCCACCTTCATCGAAGATCCCGAACAAGCGATGTCTCTCGCCTCAGTAATCCAGCGGTCGTGGGCGGACTTCGCCAAGGATGGCGTGCCAACTTTGGGCGATACTGACTGGCCAGCTTTTGGCAGCAAAAACCGATCAACAGCAATATTCGGACGAAGCAACACGGTTGAATCTGACCCCAACGGTCAAGTTCGGCAAGCATGGATCACCTGAGCACTCCATCAAAGGAGCGTTCAACAATTCAGGGGGAACAATGAAGTACACATCGCTCGGGACCACCGGCGTTTCTGTCAGCCGTTATTGCCTTGGGGCGATGATGTTTGGGCAGATGGGCAATACCGATCACGCCGAATGCGTCCGCATCATCCATAAGGCGATCGACGCTGGCATCAATTTCATTGACACGGCCGACGTGTACTCCGGCGGCGAAAGCGAAGAAATCGTCGGTAAGGCCATCGCTGGACATCGCGACAAACTCGTCATTGCCACAAAGATGTTTAACACGATGGGACCCGATCGAAACCAGCGAGGCAACTCTCGCCGTTGGATGGCTCAAGCAATTGAAGAAAGCCTCCGACGCCTCGACACCGACCGCATTGACCTCTTTCAATTGCATCGCTTCGACGAAAGTGTTGCGCTTGAAGATTCCATGGGTGGCCTCACCGATCTCACCACAAACGGAAAAATCATCTACGCCGGACATTCAGCGTGGCCCACAGAACGGATGGTCGAAGCGCAATGGACCGCCGAGAAGATGGGATTCGTGAAATTCCGCTGCGAACAAGCCTCGTATTCGATTCTCAAGCGCCGGATTGAACGCCACGTGCTTCCAACAACCGCGCGCTACGGCATGGGCGTCATCACCTACAGCCCGCTGGGCGGAAGTTGGCTTTCAGGTCGTTACCGCGAACTCGGCGACGTCCCCGAATCATCACGCCTCGCCATGATGGGCAAACGTTGGGGTCAAGAACTCGATTCACCACAGAATCAGGCCCGCATGAACGCAACCGTTGCCCTGCAATCGCTTGCCGACGATGCCGGTATTCCGCTTGCCCATCTCGCAACGGCGTGGGCGATGGAACACCCCAATGTCTCGTCAGTCATCATTGGGCCGCGCACGATGGAACAACTCGACGATCTCATCTCGTGCGCCGAACTTCGCCTTGATGCCGATCTTCTCGACGCGATCGACCAAATCGTGGCGCCAGGCGAAGACGTTGTTGAGCAAGACAAGTCCATTGATCCCCCGTCACTGCGGGCCAAGGCCCGCCGTCGACCGGCATGAAAGATTTCCAATGACCAATATTGAACGAGTTCCCTACGACGAGTTTTCTTTCTTCAAGGACAACGCGACCGAAGTCGGAATTGCATGGAATGGCCCGCCAACGGTTGGCCGAGTCCGCGTCAATGTCGATTCCGAACGCGCGCTCAGCGCGCTTGTGTGGGGAACCGCGCCACCAGAGATCGTGTTCTTGCACGGTGGTGCGCAGAACGCTCACACCTGGGACACCGTCGCCCTCGCCCTTGGCCGACCACTTGTCGCAATCGACCTCCCCGGCCATGGCCACTCTGACGGCGGAAAGAACGGAAGCCTCAACGTTCCATCTAACGCTGAGGATGTTGCTGTCGCGATAAGAGAACTCGCCCCCAACGCGAAACTTGTTGTGGGCATGTCACTCGGCGGAATGACGAGCCTTGCTCTCGCTGGTCACGCCCCTGAACTCGTACAACGGCTCGCCCTCGTCGACGTCACTCCCGGGGTCGATGGACCAAAGTCGCAACAGATCGCCAACTTCATTAACGGTCCGGAATCGTTTCCAAATTTCGATGAACTCCTTGCGCGCACTATCGAGTTCAATCCGACACGAACCGAATCATCGCTGCGTCGCGGCATCCTGCATAACGCCCTGCAACTCGAAGATGGTTCGTGGGTCTGGCGCTACCGCCGCATGGTCGAGTCCGGCGGCGATCACCCAGACTTCTCCTCGCTGTGGGACATCATCAGCGCGAGCTCGATGCCCCTTCTTCTCGTTCGCGGAATGCTTTCGCAGTCCGTGGTTGACGATGCCGACGAAGCCGAACTCGTGAAGCGCCGACCCGATGCTCAAATCGTTCACGTCAAACAGGCAGGACACAGCATTCAGGGCGACCAACCCGTCGAACTGGCCCGTATCCTCAATGAGTTCCTTGACGCTTAGACGTCGATTCCCAGCAACCCGATTCCTAAGGATCTTCAAATGACTTGGACGACTGCCGATATCCCTGATCTCACCGGAAAGATTGCGGTGGTCACCGGGTCGAACGCAGGATTGGGTTTCCACATAGCAACAGATCTTGCCGGAGCGGGTGCACGGGTCATCATGGCGTGTCGCAACGAGGCGAAAGCTTCAGAGGCAGCCAACAAGATCCGTCAGACCTCGCCTCGAGGCACGGTTGAAACCATGACGCTGGATCTTGCTGATCTGTCATCACTTACCGCGTTCAGCGAGCGACTCCTTTCGACCGTCGATCGCCTCGACATTCTCGGAAACAACGCCGGCCTCATGGCTGTCGACGAATCAAGAACTGTCGACGGGTTTGAAACGCAGTTCGGCGTCAACCACTTGGGCCACTTCGCTCTTACTGGTTTGGTCCTGCC
>JAEMTX010000234.1 GCA_016462055.1 Acidimicrobiia bacterium
TTCTTTGACCCGCACACCACCTACGGCATGGCCGCATGCTTCGAACCGATGTTTATGTTCGACCAAATGCCATGGGGCGAACTTGTGCGCATGTCGCTTATGGGCAACTACGAACGCATCTCGGCCCAAACCGCGCACGGATGGGGCATGGTGAGCGAGGTTGTTCCTGGCGACCAACTTCTCGATCACACCATGGAGATCGCTTCGAAGCTTGCGTCACTCCCCCAGATCGCTGTTCAGGGAACGATGCGCGCACTGTGGGCTCGCCGCAACATGCCGCGTACGCAGGCGATTGCAACAGCCAATCACTTGGTAGAAATTGGCAACCGCCCCGAAGCACTGGCTGAAGGCCAGGCCTTCTTTAAAAGCGGCGTGCGCGTCACACCCACTATTCGCTAACGAGCAGGTGACTCGTTACGGGAGGCGGTACAGGCGCCGGGCGTTATCGCCCATGACCTTGCGACGAGCCGATGCAGGAAGCGAATTCACCGCAACTGCCGCCTGAGTGAGACCGTCGGGATACAAACAGGTCGGGTGCGGGAAATCTGTTTCAAACAGCACCCGATCTTCACCGAGGGCGGCGACTGCACCAGCAACGCCGGCCTCTTCAAACCAGAAGCAGGCTGACATCTGACGCTGGAAGTATTCGGTGGGTGTCAACGACAACGTCGAAGCGGGAATGGACTGTTTCAGTTGGTAGTCGAGCGACTCCAAGAAGAACGGAATCCAACCAATGCCACTTTCCACCGAAACGAACTGCACCTCGGGGTGACGCTCAAGCACGCCACCAAAGATCAGGTTGGCCATTACGCCGGCGTTTGACAGATACATCATCGCCGAACCGATCGCGAGTTTCGTATCGAGATCTTGTGACGGCCACGGTGTCATTCCGAACCACGACATCGTGTCGGAGGACGCACCAATGTGGAAGTTCACGGGCATCGCCAATTCCGCGCATACTTCCCATAACGGGTTCCAATAGGCCTCGCCCAGATCGGGAAGTCCAAAGGTGTGCGGACCGGTTCCCATATTTACGCCGCGCAACCCGAGCCCGTGTGAGCGGCGGATTTCGCGCACCGCAACGTCGACATCCCACATTGGCGTGATCGCCATCGGGAACATCCGTTGCCCGGATTCTTCCTGCAATTCAGCAGACGCGTCATTAAAGATTTCGACAGCAAGAAGGCGAAGGTCTTCGTCGGGGTTGTCCACAAACCGCTGCCCACCAAAACCAACAGTGTTGGGGTACACGATCTGCGCCCATACGCCGTGCTCATCCATGTACTCAAGGCGCGGCTCGACGCGCCACGCGCCCTGATGGATGCCTTCATAACCAAGGCCCATGAAACTCATGCCGAGGTGTTTCCCACCGTCACGATCAATGACCGATGATCCGCCGGCAATGCCCATTTCGACACCATCAAACATCCACAACAGGCGGCCATTGCTTTCCTCGACGCGAGGCAAACGATCGGCATATTTCGATGGCGCGCGCGATGACCAAAGGTCGGCCGGTTCGGTCAGATGGGTGTCGACATCGACAATCAAAACATCGGGTTCGAGGCCAAGGACTTCGGTAAACGAGTTCATGGTGCGAGTCTGCCACTACCGTTCGATCCATGTCGTTTGAACTCACAGGTCTGTCCGAAAAGGTCGCGATCGTTACAGGCGCTGGCCGTATGCGTTCCATTGGCCGGCCCATTGCCGTCGAGCTGGCTCGGGCCGGCTGCGATGTCGTGATCACCGGCACCGGTCGCGCTCCGGCCAACTACCCCGCCGATGAACAAGCAGCGGGGTGGCGCGACATCGAATCGGTGGCCGAGGAAATTCGCGCCCTCGGGCAACGATGCATTCCACTTGTGAGTGACATCGCAAATGCCGACGCGGTGGATGCGCTCGTTACCCAAACGATTACCGAACTGGGGCGCGTCGACATCGTCGTGAACAACGCGGGCGCTGCTCGTGGTCCCGACCGGTTCAATGTTGTCGATCTCGACCCCGCTGAATGGCGCAAAGTGATCGACGTGAATCTCAACGGCACGTTCTTATTGAGTCGTGCCGTAGCGAAGCACTGGCTCGCCGTCGAGCAACCAGGTTGCATAGTGAACATCTCAAGCGTTGGCGGCAAGATCGCCGGCCCCGGCACCGCGGCCTACTCCGCAAGCAAAGCGGCCATCCATGCACTCGGCGCGGCGATGGCGGCCGAACTCGGACCATTCGGCATTCGCGTCAACGCCATCTGCCCTGGCATCGTCGACACGAGTCGACTCGATGACATCGACCGCGGCGAGAACTGGGAACGCCTGCGCAACATCATCCCCATGCGACGCCACGGCACCGGCGAAGACATCGCCAATATGTGCGTCTACTTGTGTAGCGATCAGGGCTCGTGGATTACCGGCCAGGCCATCAATGTCGACGGCGGGCAGTTAACGATTCGTTGAACAGGGCTCACGCCCGACTCATGCCCAGCTCATCGGCTGCGTATCGGCAGCGACATAGAGCGGGTGGCCCGGGTAGCCCGCTTTTGTGAGTTTCAGTGCGTGGAGTTCAACGCCCGCTCCGTGGAGCATCGCGCGCACGACTTCGCCCCTTCCCTGCAATTCACCATGGGTTCCCCATGCCGCAATCACAAGATCGGTAGATGTTGCCGCCGTCAAGATCGTCTCGTTGTTGTCGGGACCAACTGGATCTTTCGCCGTTCCCAATCCCGCAGGGTTCGTCGAACGAAACGCGAAGATGTTCGTTGTCACTATCGACCCATATCCCCATGCCTGCGCAAACCCCACACAACGGCGATTGGTGGGATCGAGTTGAAATGCATCGGCCGTCGACGGATTCAACATGAGGAAATTCACCGTGGGCAGCGATGCATCCCAGACGCGAGTGA
>JAEMTX010000051.1:0-3855 GCA_016462055.1 Acidimicrobiia bacterium
CCCTTGCATCGAATGTAATCGGCACCTCAAGTTTGATCGTCTGATGGCCCGAGCCGAGGCATTGGGTTTCGACGTTGTCGCCACTGGTCACCACGCGCAGGTTGTGCGAACTGCCGATGGCAGGCCTCGTCTGACTCGCGGTGCTGACTTTGCCAAAGATCAGAGTTATGTCTTACACATGCTGAAGGCTTCTCAGTTGGAAAATGTCATGTTCCCAATTGGTGGAATGACCAAAGACGATGTGCGAAAGCGTGCAACTGAACTTGGTCTACGCACGGCGGGCAAGCCCGATAGTCAGGATGTTTGTTTCATTTCCCATACTGGCGGTGGTCGTCGAGTTTTCCTTGGTAATCGAATCGATATGCACCCTGGTCGCCTAGTCGACAAAAGCGGAGAACAACTTGGTTCGGTTGAGGCAGTTGAACTTGTCACGATCGGTCAGCGTCGCGGACTAGGAATCGGAATCGATGGTCGTCCTCGTTATGCGCTCGATGTCGACGTTGCTGGTCAAAGCGTGCTTGTTGGAACAGCCGAAGATCTCGATGTTCCGAGCGAGTCACTGCATTCGTTCGGCTGGGTCGATGATGCAGCGCGCGTTGACTCAATGGCATCTTCCACCCTCACTGCACAATTAAGTGCGCATGGCGACGAGATTGCTGTTTCTGAGCTTTGCGAAACATTGAACGGTCTGGAAGTTGTGTGGGCGACACCCACTCATCGTGTGGCGCCTGGTCAGAGCATCGTTCTCTACGACAACAATCTTGTTGTCGGTGGTGGTCTCGTCAGCCGACGGTAAACCGACGTTCTCTCGCGGCATCGAGAACCCAGCCCGGCCGACTAGGGGTGAACCGAACGGCGTCGACATCGACGGGTTCAACGATTTTGCGACGGTCACGCCTTAGCGGGGTCGGAATGATCGAGTCAGCCGTCGAAAGCCTCACTTCGACTTGGATTCCTAGCGCACCAGCGCTGAGATCGGTGGCTGATGAGTCTTCGTCGGCCAGGCCAATTGAGCCAACGGTGTGGCGTTGCACGAGAAGTGCGTCGAGCAGGGTTGTGCGATCAACGAGAACGATGCCAGCGGGTACAAAGACGATCCATCGTTTTGAAAGTTGATGAAGCGCTCGGGCTCCACCGATCACGAGAGCGACGGCAAGAACACTGATGACCGCTCCGGGGATCCACTGCTTCGCCGCCAGCAGCATTGGTCCTGCGAATGCTGACGCCACCATTGCGATCCATACGAGTTCGACGGGTCCGCACACAATTGGGCCCGGAGGTCGAAGAGGAAATCTGCGTTCGTCGCCGTAAGAAGACCCGTTGATGAATGTGTAACCAACCCCAGCCGAAAGTGAAAGCACCGCGCACAATGATGTGACGCCGAGTGCGGCGGACTCAGCAAAGTCGGCGCTGTCAGGAACAACGAGCGCCGCCCAAGCTGCGGCGACAACCGACGCGGGCATCAGAATCCGAAGTGTGGTGAGTGAGACTGAACTCGGGGTCAGCGCGGCGATGAGGCCTACGACCCATAGCAACCAGAGTCCGATCACCGCCGTGAGCGAAATTGCCGATGTTCGATGGTCGAGTGCATTAGCGAAGGAAGAGCCGGCGGTGAGGGGGAGCGACAGCCAGACGAGGGCCGGGGCCCAGCGGCTGACGGCCCTGCTGGTGGGAGTCATTACTGATGAGATTTGCCGATCTCGGCCGCCATCGCTAACCATGTGACTTCAGCCATAGATCTACGTGCCATTTTTGGTTCAAGAAGTTGGCGGTTGCCTGGGAGTGGGAGCGGAATGCAACGTCGGGGCAAGAGCCGGGGGAGCCAGACATGAGTCCCCTTGTCGCGTCGCTCGCGCTGCCATCGGGTTTGTCGACGGGAATCGGTTACCTGCCTCATTGCGATCCAGGTGATGCCGTTGAGTTCGTTCTGCGTCATAGTCCACGTTTGCCATCGGCACCTTCGTTACCCGCTCGATCACGCCGTGAGGGCATGATCGCTCAAGCCGCATCGGGATTAGCTGGCGTAACAATTGTCGATGATGGATCGATTCATGTCGATCTCAATCTTGTTGATCCGGAAGCTCCGCTTGATGACGAACGGCTTTCAAGCGACGCATGGCTGGGATTGCGCGCGTTTCTCACGGCGATTGCCGATCGAGATGGCCCAATCAAAGTTTCGCTTACAGGGCCGGTGACACTTGGACTTGCGCTGTGGGGCGCGGGAATTGAAATTGACCTTGCGTTCCGTATCGCTGGTCTTGCCGTTCGCAACCGCATCGAGCGATTGGTCGATCACGTTCTGCTGCGAGTTCCACAGGCACAGGTCCTTGTCTTTCTTGATGAACCAGCAATGGGATCGCTGACAGATGATGGATTCCCGATTGGTCCGAATGAGGGCATCGATTTGGTGTCGTCGGCGATGGCTGCGGTTGAAGCCAAAGCGATCACAGGGCTTCACTGCTGCACAGCGGTTGACTATCGACTTTTGTTGAGCACAGGACCGCGAATTCTTTCGGTACCCGTGGATGAACGCATAGCGAAACATTCAGGACTCGTCGGCGATTATCTCGATCGTGGTGGGTGGATCGCTTGGGGGGCAGTTCCGACTGACGGTCCGATCGGAACAAGTGTCGATCGTTTGTGGCGTCGTTTGTCCTCGGTGTGGTGCGATCTTGCCAATGAAGGCTGTGACCCTCTGTTGCTGCGAACCAACGCGATCATCACCCCAGTGTGTGGTCTTGCTCAACATGGCGTCACGCAGGCCGAGCAAGTCATGGAACACACCTCCCGATTAGCTGAACGATTACAATGCCAAGCCGCCGGCGCTCGTATTTCCGTTGGGGCCTAACAGCGACGTTTAGGGCGCTGCTCTCGCTAGTGTTCGCTCGTGTCTCGTTCGTCTGATGGAGCCCTCGACCCCGCAGGTCGTATCGACGAATTACGTGATGCCATTCGTCATAACAACCGGCTCTATTACGAGCAGGACTCGCCGGAGATCCCCGACGCTGAATTCGATCAACTTCTGCGCGAACTGATTGCACTTGAAGATGAGCACCCCGACCTCATCAGCCCAGATTCGCCCACTCAAGCGGTAGGTGGGTCCGCGACCATCACCTTCTCCTCTGTTGAGCATGGCGTTCCCATGATGAGCCTCGATAACGCGTTCGCCCCGTCTGAGGTCGTGGCGTGGGGGGCACGGTTGCAGCGTCGTTTCGACGAACTGGGTAAATCGGAAGAGTCGGCCCGGCTTGTTGCTGAGTTGAAGATTGATGGGCTCGCGGTCTCGATTCGTTACGAGAATGGGTCACTTGTCCAGGCGGCAACTCGCGGTGATGGCCGTGTTGGCGAAGATGTCACCGCGAACGTGCGAACGATTCAGGGAATCCCACATCGCCTTCCTAAGGGTTGTCCTGAGGTCCTTGAAGTGCGCGGCGAGGTGTACATGTCCATCTCCGCGTTTGAGGAATTGAATGCAGCTCAAATTGCGGCTGACGAGCGCACCTATGTCAATCCCCGAAACACAGCGGCCGGTTCGCTTCGTCAGAAAGACGCGGCGGTTACTGCTTCGCGGAACCTTTCATTCTGGAGTTATCAGGTCGGTGAAGTGATCGGCGGTCCGCAACTTACGGATCATCACCAGATTTTTGAGTTCCTCAGTGGCCTCGGCTTTCCTGTAAATCCCGAGGTGAAAGTTTTGCAGGGCCTTAACGAGGTTGATGCGCACCTCGAACACTGGCAGAAGCATCGCCATGATCTGGATTACGAAATCGATGGGGTAGTTCTCAAGGTTGACGATCTCCAGTTGCAGCGCGAGTTGGGATTCACTTCTCGCGCTCCTCGCTGGGCGATTGCCTA
>JAEMTX010000051.1:3865-10966 GCA_016462055.1 Acidimicrobiia bacterium
ACCCGCCCCCGCGACTCCGTTTGCTCAGCTTGAACCTGTCTTCGTCGGAGGATCGACGGTTGAGTTCGCCACGCTTCACAATCAGGACCAAGTCGCGGTGAAAGATGTTCGCCCCGGCGACACCGTGATCGTGCGTAAAGCCGGCGACGTCATTCCCGAGGTAGTGGGTCCGGTTCTAAGTGAACGACCTAAAGGGTTGCGCAAGTGGATCTTTCCCACGAACTGCCCGGTGTGCGGTCACAAACTGGTACGACCCGGGGATGAAGCAGTTCATCGGTGTCTGAATCTTTCCTGCCCGGCCCGCGTCGCTGGAGCGATTGAACACTTTGCTTCTCGCGGAGCGATGGATATCGAAGGTCTCGGCGAACAACGGGTGCAACTGTTCTGCGAACTCGGATTATTGAATGACGTTGCTGACATCTATTCGCTAGATCCAGAGCGACTCAAGGGGCTCGACAAGTTCGCCGATGTTTCCGTGCAGAAGTTGCTTGACGCGATCGAGAGTTCGAAGTCAAAGCCTCTCGCCAATCTTCTTGTTGGTTTGAACATTCGACATCTCGGGGGAGCCGGGGCAGTCGCGCTTGCTGAACACTGCGGGCATCTTGATCGAATCGAATCGGCGACGGAAGAAGAGTTAGCCAGCGTCGAGGGTATGGGAGCGATCATCGCTCGGTCCGTGCACGATTGGTTTGCCGGTGCAACAAATCGCGCCGTCATCGAGAAGTTGCGCGCTGCCGGAGTGAACTTCCAAGGGCCCGAGGCCTCTGACCTTCCTCAAACCCTCGAAGGGCTGATTGTGGTCGTGACCGGAACGCTCGATGGGTTTACGCGTGACGAAGCCGAAGCAGCTGTCAAGGGCCGTGGCGGAAAATCCCCGGGCAGTGTTTCGAAGAAAACCACTGCAGTCGTGATTGGCGTCGGCCCCGGTGCCTCGAAGGTGACGAAGGCAGAAGAACTCGGTGTTCCCATTCTCGATGAGGCAGGTTTCCTTGAACTGCTTGAAAGCGGTACCTTGCCGTCTTCTGTTCGCACTCAGGGGGATTCGTGACTATTGAAGCAGTGGTGTTTGATTTCGGCGGCGTGTTTACGAGTTCACCGTTTAGTGGTCTTCATAAGTGGCATACCGAACGCGGACTTGATCCAGAACTGGGTTTACGCGCGGTGTTCGGCCCTTACGACCAAGACACCGATCATCCGTGGCATCAACTCGAACGGGGCGAGATCGCGCTTGAAGCGGCCGCCGAACAAATCAAAGCCGTAGGTGCCGAGATGGGGATCGACATCAATCTCAAAGAAATGTTTGGTGCTTTGGGTGGCGAATCAGGAGCTCGTAGTGACGTCGTTGAAAAAGGATTGGCATTGCGGGCGAGCGGTTATCGCACCGCCCTCATCACAAACAACATCAAGGAATTCTCCGATGGCTGGCGGGCAATGATCCCAGTTGATGAATTGTTCGAGATCATTGTTGACTCGTCCGCAGTTGGAATCCGTAAGCCAGATCTTCGGATCTACGAGATGACACTCGACCAACTCGGGGTCGCTGCCGAGAATGCTGTCTTTCTTGACGATGCTCCCGGCAACATCGTTGCGGCCCGCGCTGCGGGGATGCATGCGATCCTCGTCGAAGATGACCACACGGGAGCGTTCTCTGAGCTCGATCGATTGCTCGCTGACGGCTGACAACAGTTTTCATTGGGTGAGCCGCGTCTAGACGACGGTGAAGCACCAACTTCGACGTGATGAAACCGCGGGTCCGAACGCTGTTTGCCAGTAGGTGGCGATCATGCAGTTCTGTCCTGCGGGAAGTGTTTCGTAAACCTTGCCGGCTCCTGCTTTGAACGTCACCTGATTGGTTTGTGGAATGACATTGGTCTGATCGAGCGGAAGAGGAATTCCGTTGAGCGTCAGTGACGCTTCGTATCCCGGGGCCATATCGATGCCGATGATGTCTTGTTGAAGAATTTTTGCGCCAGGCGTGGGTATGAGCCGTTGAATTCGTCCGCCATCGAGTTCGGTGGTGTCAGAGATTCCGAGGCGAGTAACCATGACAGCACACACAGCAACAATTGCGAGAAGGCCGATGTACGCGATGTAGCGCGACTTGAATCGACGATTTGGTTTGGACGCAACCGGCGCAGCGGCTGTGTTGGAGTTGTTGCTTTCGTTCGACGGGTTAGAAGTGGTCACCGTCAGAGTCTGCCTGCTGCGAGCGCCTGTGTGGTTCTCGGGGGCGACGATTTTCCGTCTGTTCTTCGGGGAGGGTGACCGAAATCTTGGAGTCAGAGAACTAGCCTCGCCCTGTGTCCAACGCCCGTGGTGCCGACCGCATCGGTCAGGTGCTCGGGGGGCGCTACCGGCTGTTGGCCCCCATCGGCACCGGCGCCTCCGCGACTGTCTACCTGGCCGATGACGTAGTTCTTCGTCGCCGCGTCGCGGTCAAAGTGCTCCACGACGCGCTCGCGAGCGATGCGTCGTTTCTGAAACGGTTCCAAGCCGAAGCCCGTTCAGCGGCCGCGCTGAACCATCCGCACATCATGGCGGTGCACGATTGGGGGCAGGGAGAGGTTCCCTACCTCGTCACGGAATTACTTGATGGGGGTTCGCTTCGAGCAATGCTCGATGCTGGCAATTTTCTTGATCTCGCTCAAGTACGACACGTAGGTGTCGATACTGCACGAGCACTTGATTACGCCCATCGACGCGGCTTTGTGCATCGAGACATCAAGCCAGCGAATCTTTTGTTCGATGACGAAGGAACGTTGCGGATCGCCGATTTTGGTCTCGCCCGAGCGCTTGCGGAAGCGGCATGGACCGAACCGGCTGGAGCGATACTTGGAACGGCTCGTTATGCATTGCCGGAACAAGCCCAGGGTGTTTCGCTCGATGGTCGCAGCGACGTCTATTCGTTGGGTCTTGTCATCATCGAGTCCATTACGGGTCGACTGCCGTTCACAGCAGACACCACGCTTGGGACCCTCATGGCTCGTGTCGATCGTGACGTTCCTGTTCCCGATGAACTCGGAGCCCTCGCTCCAGCGTTGCGCGCTGCGGGTGTTTCCAACCCGGCGAACCGTCCCGATGCTGGCGAATTCGCCACCATGCTGATGGCCGCAGGCGATCTTGGTTCGTTCGCTCCGTTGCGTTTGGCAGGAACGGTTGCGCTTCAGCCCGATCAACTCGATCCACGCGAACCCACGACGATCTATGTGCCGGAGCAGATTGTTCTCGGGACAACAGGATCTGGTTCGACGAACGGCCCGAGATTTGCCGATCCCACGATTGCGAGCGAGTCACTCTTTGATGGGCAACCCCCAACTCGCGCCGTTGATCGGCCTGAAGCGGCGATGGTCGCGGCGTCGGCTCGATCGGGATCTGAACCCCGTCGCCGTATCTCAGCAAAGGTCGTCGCAAGCGTCATTGCGCTGCTGGTTGTGTTGGGTGCTGCGGCCGGATTCTTCTTGTTGCGAACGCCAAGTCACACGCTGGCCGATTACACATCGATGACTGCATCTGTCGTGCGCAGCGAACTCGAGTCCAAGGGGTTCAAAGTTGTAGAGGACGGGATCTATTCGGAAACCATTGCGGTTGAAACGGTGATTTCACAAGACCCGGTTGCTGGAACGTCACTTGCCGAAGGAAAGACAGTGACGCTGACCGTCTCGCTCGGTCCGCCTCCGGTACCCGTTCCTTCGAATCTGCCGGGAAAGACAATCGATCAGGCATCGGCGGCGTTGGTCGCAGCTGGACTCAAACTTGGAGTTGTCACTGACGCCTTCGATGAAACTGTCGCCAAGGGAATTGTGTTGTCGCTAGCCGATGGCGTCGCTGCGGAAATGCCAAAAGGTTCTGCGATCGGGCTGGTGACGAGTGCAGGGCCGATGCCACGAACCATCCCAAATTTTGCTGGCAAACCGATTGTTGATGTCACCGCTCAACTCGATGCGCTTGGGCTCAAAGTGACACGCGTCGACGAGTATTCCGACACTGTCGCCGAAAACGTCGTGATTTCAACCTCTCCTGCGGCTGGTCAGAATGCCGCGAAGGGAAGCACAGTTACGGTGACGGTCTCGAAAGGGAAGAGGCCGGTGACTATTCCCGCATCGATTGTGGGGAAGACGATTGCCGATGCGAGCGCGCAGCTCACAGCGCTCGGACTCACTGTCAGTGGTGTGACCGGCAATCCGACGAAGAACGTCACTGGGACGACCCCAGCAGTGGGAACGCAGGTCAAAGCAGGTTCGGCCGTAGCGCTCGTGACCTCGCCCTAACCGGTTTTTCACAATGCGAGGCCGATACGATCGTCGGTCGTGGCGAAGACCGATCATCCCGAACTTCCTGAGGGGAACGGCAGCGTTGTGAGCGCGGGTGGCGTCGACGACGCCGACGAACTCGAGCTCGGCATCGAGCCACCAGGGGCCGACGAGGTCGTCATGGTGCCGTGGAGTCTCATTCTTCAACGGCGCGTCGCCGGTCGAGTGGATCGGAGTCCGCGTAAAGCGTGGATCATTCTGGCGGCCTCGCTCCTTGGCGTCTTCACCGCAAGTTTTACAATCACCGTTCTCACGGTGTCACTGGCTGACATCGCGCATGATCTTGGATCAACAAAAAGCATTCTCACCTGGGCAATTACTGGCCCGAGTCTCGCAATGGCGGTATTGGGACCAATCGGCGGAAAAATGTCCGACCGGCACGGGGCTCGACGGGTGTATCTGATCAGCATCATCGGCGTTGCGGTGTTCTCTGGTGCGGCGATTCTGGCGTGGAATGCTCCAGCGCTTATCGCCGCTCGATTTCTCGGCGCTTCGCTTGGTGCAGCCGCAGGGCCGGCCGCACTTTCCATGATCAACCGAAGTTTTCCGCCCCAACGAAGAGCACAAGCGCTCGGCTATTGGGCGCTTGTCGGCGCAGGTGCTCCGGTCATCGGCGTTGTTATCGGTGGACCGCTGGTCGATTCGTTCGGGTGGAGATGGATTTTCATTCTTCAAACGCCTATTGCGATTGCGGCGGTGGTAATCGGTTT
Organism: Acidimicrobiia bacterium; assembly: GCA_016462055.1. Taxonomy (GTDB): domain Bacteria; phylum Actinomycetota; class Acidimicrobiia; order Acidimicrobiales; family Acidimicrobilacustridaceae; genus Acidimicrobilacustris. The sequence continues at coordinate 8,886 of JAEMTX010000051.1, forward strand.
CCTTGTTTTGCCGCGATCGGCTCGAGGCGATCGCCATCCCTTCGATATCGCCGGATCTGTGCTTCTGGCATTCGGCGTTGGCCTCGTGTTGGTAGCGCTGAACCGAGGCCCCGAAATGGGTTGGACGCATCCGCTTGTACTCGGCGGATTCATTGTCGGGCCGTTGCTGCTGGTGTGGTTCGCTCGTGTTGAGAGTCGCACTGAACATCCGTTGCTTCCGATGCGCTATTTCCGTCGGCGAAATTTTACCTTCCCCATGATCAATCAGTTCTTTACAAACTTCACCTACATGGGCGGATTCATTCTCACGCCGCTGCTTCTGCACGACGTCCTCGGCTACAGCACAACAAAAACGGGGCTTGTTTCAATCGCTCGGCCGATTGCGTTTTCGATTGTTGGACCGATAGCGGGTTACCTCGTCATTAGATTCGGCGAACGAACAATCGGGATATTTGGTTCGGTCGTCTTGGTCGGTTCAATGATGACGCTCGCGATGGTCACGGCCAGTACCGGAATGTGGTGGATCGAAGGGGCGCTTGTTCTTTCCGGAATCGGCATGGGTGCGTGTGCACCGGCCATGATCGCCAGCATCGCCAACTCCGTCGACAAGCGCGACTTGGGTGTTGCGAGCGCGGCGTCACAAACGGTCAGCCAAATCGGCGTCGTTGCTGGCATGCAGATCTTGCTCACGGTGCAATCGGTGGGAGCTTCGAGTGGGAATGGAACTGATTCCTACGCGGCGGCCTATCACATCGGCGCAGTGGCAGCAGTCATCGCAGTCGTAGCTGCGTTCTTTGTACGCCGCACGAGTCACGAAGAATCGCAAGCGTCTGAGTCGCTTGAGCAGCCGCACTGAACGATCCGACTGAACTCAGTCGGCAGTGATGTCGCGCAGCGCGTCGGCCATGGCTTGTGCGTCGGGATCGGGTGCTGCCGCCGAGGCCTGCATTGCGAGCATCTTGGACATGTCGCCCTCGACTTTGATTCGCCCGCCCATAAATGCCTGCATCGCTGCAGCGGCATCTTGATCGATGAAAATTGCGCGGGCGGTTGCGTAGTCAACCGTGACGGTGAGATCGGGGCCATCAAGGTGGCCATCTTCAATCACGACTTCGCCGCCGGTGGTGTCGATATGACCGCTGACATCGGCGGAAAACGGTGTGTCGGTCACAATGAGATTCATGCGAACAGCCACCGGGGCAGCGGTCGAAGGCTTTGCCATGGTGTCTCGCAGCTCTCTTGCTGCGGCCATCCAGTCAGGGCTTAGGAATGCATGGGCGGTTGCCACGTGTCCTCCAGGGGGTTCTGTCGATGGGTTGACCCTATCCACGCAGGGGTAGGCCGAGAGGGGTTGGGCCAGCAGGCATCTACGATGCACACCCATGTCTGCCCGTCTCACTCGCGACAATGTCGCCAAGGTTGCTGATCTCGCTCGGCTCGACCTCACCGACGCCGATCTCGACCGCTACACCGAACAGCTCAGCGCCGTGCTGGATCACGCCGAGGATGTTGCCTCCCTTGACCTCGATGGCGTGCCTCCCACATCGCATCCGCTGCCGCTTGTGAACGTGCTTCGCGCTGATGTTGTCGTCGAGGGCGTTGATCGAGAAGAAGTGCTTTCGCAGGCTCCGTCGGTTGAGGATCGACGTTTTCGTGTGCCAGCGATTCTTGGGGAGGAACCCTGAGATGAGCGCTATTCCTTCAACAGCGATCGAAATCGCCGCTGCGGTCCGTTCCGGTTCTCTGTCTGCCCGCGAAGTCCTTGATGATCATCTTGCGCGCATCGATGCACGAGACGGAGAAATTAACGCTTTCAATCTTGTGATGGTCGACGAGGCGCGCTCGGCTGCATCTGCGGTTGACGCGCAAGTGGCTGTTGGCGAGGACCCAGGCCCACTCGCAGGCGTGCCTCTGGCGCTGAAAGACAACTTATGCACTCACGGAATTCCGACCACGTGTTCAAGTCGCATTCTCGAAGGCTGGCGTCCGCCCTACGACGCCACCGTTGTGCAGCGTGTGAATGCTGCGGGAGCGATCTCAATCGGTAAAACCAACCTTGATGAATTCGCTATGGGTTCTTC
>JAEMTX010000052.1 GCA_016462055.1 Acidimicrobiia bacterium
GATTATGGGGCTTCCGTTCGATCACTTCCCACGGGCCCGCGATATCGCGGAAATTTTCGGGGCCTTCGAGGCGGGTCAACGACCGCCAACTGCTTCCAACACCACGAAGGATTCCCCCGCGTATCTCGCGTTCGGCTGGTCCAAACCCGAACTTCTAGCGATGGTTGCGAAGGAAAACCCTTTCCAATCACGTGCATTCTGGTGGTCGGACATCGCGCTATCCGAGGTTGCACAACCCCTCCACGATCAGTCGTTCGACGGCCTTCTTTCATCTTGGAATGGTCACGTCCACGCAAATGTTCTGTGGGAAACCGATCCCTCCGAGTACGCGCACTCGACGCAGTTCTATTCATCAACGCCGTTTTCGAAAGTAGCGGGCGGACTTTTTGGAGTCAGTGCTGATCACGCATTGACATTTGCAAGTGACTTCGCCTTCGAGGCCGACCGATGTTTGGAGTCTGGCTGGCCCACGATCGACGAGGTTCTTCTCGGCGTCGTCGTTGACCGGCAGCGAAGTGCAGCAACACTTTCCTATGGTCCATGGGAAACGTTGCTCGCGAATTTCAATGAGCCGAGAGCGGCAGTTTGGCACCGGTTCAGACTGCTCCGCGATTGCATCAATAGGGAATTACGCGATCGGGCTCGCGATCACTTCCTGCAGATTGAAGCAGCGATCAATACCGGGCGACTCTCACTCAGCATTGACGAACACCGCGAGCTTGAGGAACTACGGCCTCTAGTTTTTTCGTAAAACTCGAAGTGAGCCAGTGACTGAAACGTCGACGAACCCACCAGACTCGATCGCCCGGCAATAGATCTCATACGGCGGTCTGCCACCATCGGCGGGATCAGGGAAAACGTCGTGGATGGCAAGAATTCCGCCGGACTCTATCCATGGAGTCCAGAGTTCGAAATCACGATGCGCCGGTTCCGAACCATGACCGCCATCGATAAACAAAAACGAAAGCGGAATTCGCCAGCGCGAACCAACACTTGGCGAATCCCCCACAAGCGCGACGACTGTTCCTTCGAGCCCGGCGTCATAAATTGTTCGGCGAAAGCGGGGCAACGTATCGATGACGCCGACTGCAGAATCGACAAGGTCGGGCTCATGCCATTCCCAGCCCGGCTGGTTTTCTTCCGAACCGCGATGATGGTCAAGCGCAAAGAGGATCGTGTTGCGTTCTTTCGCTGCCGACCCGAGATAGATCCCCGACTTTCCGCAGTAGCTACCGATCTCAAGCATCGGTGACGCACCCTTGGCAACGAGCAGTGCCGCCTCATGAAGCGCGACACCCTCGTCGGGGGGCATAAACCCTCTTGCTGCTTCTGCAGCGGCTTTCATTGCTGCGTCCATAAGATCAGACCTCGTCGGGGGTGTCGTCCTCGAAGACTTCAACGTGGAAGAGCTTGTCGAGAACAAAGAAACGGATGACCCAAAGAATGCCGAACGAGAGCAACTGAACGAAGTTGATGACCAACTTGGCATCAGTGAAGCGATGGACCACCCAGATAGCGACTGTCGAAAGAAGCAGCCCGGCGATCGTGAAGAGCCAGAACGGAAGGACCTCTTTCTTCCAATGGCTCTTGCCCCGCTTTCCCCACACCCACGCACGGTTCATGTAATAGGCAGGAACTGCAGAAATAGCGACAGCGACCACATTGGCCCAACTTGGCCGCATGACGCCCTGTAGGGCAAGGAGCAGACTCTGACCAACGACAACATTGACGACGGCCACGAGGGCGTAACGAAGCCCACGAGTCCGGATTGAGAAAACAATCCTTCCGAGGACCCCGAAGGTTTCAGGAAGTGGCGTCACCGTATGCGACGACGCAGGGAACTCCTGATTGATTTCGTGGCCCATTACGGGGCGCTCCTCGCGTTCGAACCTGACCGCTTCACCCTACTTGCCAATGGCCATGGCTCTAAGTCGACGACAGTGTCTCAAAGAGCATTTGCGCGGACAACGCCGCTCAACCATTCCCCGCTCGGCTTCACTGTGCGTCGTTGCGTCGCCCGATCAACAGCGATAATTCCGAACCGAGGCCGATAGCCAAACGCCCACTCGAAATTATCCATGAGACTCCAATAGGTGTAGCCCCGCACATCAATGCCATCGTTGATGCACGCCAAAACGCCTTCGAGCGCGCGCTGCACATACTCAACTCGCTGGGAATCATCGTTGGTGCCAATTCCGTTCTCCGTAACGAGCAACGGAACCGAACCACCTGTGTAGTCCCACGCTCGTCGCAAACACGCGCCGAGCGATTCGGGCCAGAACTCATAACCCATCGGAAGAGTTGGAACACCTTTTTCTCCGCCCAACACGCTGTTCGCTCCAACACGCGTGCGGCTGTACACCTGCACGCCGAGAAAATCATCGTCACGAACAATGTCAAGGAACTGATCTTCGGAGACCGCACGAACGTGATCACGCCGAGCTATTGCGTCGGCATCCTCGGGTGGAACTGCCTGGTAGTCGGCCATCGACAACGTAAGACCCACAGGGAAATCTCCGGGCCCTCCCTTGAGCACCGGAACTACGCGCTGATGTGCGTCAATGAAATTCGCGTTTGCGGCAGCGAACTCTGCATCGTCGGTAGATCCTGGCGGGAAGAATCCCATTTGGTAGCCAACAAACGAAACGATGTTGGGCTCGTTGATTGTGCACGCCGTTCCAATCAGATCACCAAGATGATTCACCGACTTCTCGGCGAAGCGAAGAAAACGATCGACCGTCGATGCCGTGTGCCATCCACCTTCTGCGACCACCCATCGAGGAGTAGTGAAGTGATGGAAGGTCACAACTGGTTCAATGCCATGAGCGTGACATGACGCCAGAACACGGCGATAGTGATCGAGCGCGGCGATTGAGAATTCACCTGGTTCGGGCTCGATACGTGACCACTCAATTGAGAATCGATAGTTGTCGAAACCAAGAGCGGCGCACAGAGCAATATCGGAGTCGTAGCGGTTCAGCTGATCGCACGCGTCGCCACTTGGCTCTTCACACGGGGTGTTCGGCGCGTGTTCCCACGCCCACCAATCGTTGTTCCAGTTTCCGCCCTCGACCTGATGTGCGGCGGTTGCGGTACCCCATCGAAATCCCTGCGGGAAGCTCATACCCATCGCCGGACCCTACCCGGACGACAGCAGTTAATGAAGCACAACTGCCAACGCGACCGTCCCCGATGTGGCAGATTAAAAGGGTGACTCAGGCCGCAGTAGATGCACTCCTTACACTCCTCGATCTCGAGCCCATCGAGGTCAACATGTTCAGGGGAATCAGCCCTCCTTCCGAACAGCAGCGCGTGTTCGGCGGACAGGTGGCTGGTCAGGCGCTCATTGCCGCTGCACGCACCGTCGAACCAGAAACCCGCGTGCATTCGTTGCACGCCTATTTCCTTCGCCCCGGCGACTCTCGGGTGCCCATTCTCTATGAAGTGCAGCGCATCCGCGACGGGCTTTCGTTCACCACCCGGCGGGTCACAGCCATCCAACATGGCCGCGCCATCTTCAGCCTCTCGGCCTCGTTCCAAGTGCCGGAATACGGCTTCGACCATTCCGCACCAATGCCCGAAGTCCCTGCGCCCGAAACACTTCCGACTGTGCAAGAACGATGGGCCGAAATCGCCGCCGAGCACGACGATCGCCGATTTGAAATGGATATGCCCTTCGATCTGCGCAATTGCGACTGGTCACCCGAAGACCGTCATCGCGAATTGCCGCCGTACCAGCGCATCTGGATGAAAGCCACAGGAACGCTTCCCGACGATCCAGTGCTGCACACCTGCGCGCTCACCTACGCCTCTGACATGACCTTGCTCGATACTGCGCTTCTTCCGCACGCGCTCGGACCTATCGACAATGTCTTTATGGCCAGCCTCGACCACGCCATGTGGTTCCATCGTCCATTCAGGGCTGATGACTGGTTGCTCTACGCCCAGGAAACGCCAAGCGCGGCGAGCGGGCGCGGCTTTGCTACCGGTTCGGTATTCACCAGCGAAGGCAAACTCGCGGTCACTGTCGTGCAAGAAGGCCTTGTTCGGCCGCCTCGCTGAACGTTTCCGTTCTTTCGGAAAACTCTTACGACCAAGCGGGCAGAAGCAGACTGAACGATTCCGAAGCAAGAATCGCGAACGCCAGAAGCGGCGGCACCGTGAGCAAGTAGGCGATCTTCGGAGTCGAGCGGCGATACAGCAGAACTGCACCGCCAATGGCTGCAGCTAAGCAAAGGAACGCAAGAACCGTCACTGGCCACTTGGAAGAATCGCCCTCGTTGCCGGCTTCCTTCACACTGCGGCCGTTTTGCGGTGTCGGCTCGAACGGCTTGCCCTTCATGACAGCAATAACAACGGTGGCTTCGCCCGAGTTCCAGGGAAACGCGCTTGCCGAGGTGACGAGCGTAAGGCGATCGTCAGTTGAAGTGCCGTAGAGACTATTCAATGGAATCGATCCACCAGCGAGCGCGGATTCGATCGCAGCAATCGTTGTCGTGGTTGGCGCTTCAGTCGTTGCCGTATCGCCCTCGACTGTTGTCGTGGTCTCTTCCACCGCGACTGTCGTAGTCGTCGCTTCAACAGTGGTCTCGGTTGTTGCTGCCGGGTCAACCTCTGGCGCAACTGTTGTCGAGGTTGTTGTGGACACCGGGGTGGGAGCAGGAACCTTCGGCGCTGCCGTTGGGGAAGCGGCGTTGGAGAGCGTGACCGAACCCGTGTCGGTCACCTCGTAGAGCGACTGACCTTGAGTCGTCGACACCACGATTTGATCGCCTACAGACATCTCGGAAAGATCGCCGAACGGACCGCCATACATGGAACTTCGACCGACGATTACCGAGTTGCCGGGCTGACCCGGCGCAGCCGTACCGGGAACGTGTCCTGGTCCGGTCATGGTGTTCGACGACGCCGTGCCTTCAACGACGACTTGGCGAAGTCCGATTGCACCGATTTCAACAATGCCGACTGCGCTACCGACCGATGGGGCGATGGAAGAAACCTCAACACCACCAAGACCACTTGATTGGTTCGCCGCTTTGTCAATGCTCGACCGATAGCGCTCGAGCAACAAGCCTTGATCGCGCTGTTGAAACATTGGCTCAACCAAGTAGAGAACGATGCCAAGGATGACAACAGCGATAACGAGCCAAAGCCCAACGAGTTGCCCCGTCGTGAGCGAACGTGAGTGTTCGTTAGCGTCCTCCGCCAACGGCTCTGGAACTGCGCCGGGATCGACAATGTTCTCAGAGTCCGGCGTTTCTCGCTGCGAGGTTTTCGAATCGAGCAAGTCAGTCATCACGAGTTACCTGAGCGACGGCGAATGTTGAGTTTTCCTGACGTTGCCATCGAAGAGATCACCAGCAATCCAAACACTGTGACAAGTCCACCAATAGCCAAAAGACCGGTCATCGCCGATCCATTTTGGAACGAACCCATGTCGGCAAGAGCCGAAGCGAGTTCCGCGTCGGCGAGAACTTGCGTGTTCGCGGCTGTCACTCCCACTACTGCCGCATTCGTCGATTTCGCAGCGGCGCGAGCAACAACTCTGGGCGACGCAGGAGGCTCCACCGTCCCGGAACCCGAACTGCTCAATGCCGCAGGAGGCGTGCAAGTGTTCGCGCCGGTGCCGACCTGGGCGATTGCTGCGACTGCAGTTGCCTTGAGTTCATCGGTGAGCGGCATCATGCCGCCAGGAAGATTGGCCTGTCCCTCATTCACGACGTAATTCAGCCACTTGTTCATAACGTCCTGAGAACCTGAGCGAGGACTGCAGGTGTCATCGACCAGTGGAGCCTTGGGAACAATCGCGTACTCGACGAAAGTCATCGGGTAGGCGAGTTGCCCGTCGACATCCGGGCCCGAGGAGTCGGCGAACTTCGCGGGATCAGGCATAAGTTGACCATCGGTAGTCGTGATCATCGTGGGAAGAGCGGCAACCATCGCATTTTGCGTCGGGCCCACGAAGTTAGCGCCGTCGGAGTCATAGGAGATCTGCGCTGGCGTCATAGCGAGAGCATTCGCCGATGCGGCATCGGTGACAGCCCACACTCCTCCGTATTCTGATTTCAACAATCTCTTGATTGCTCTATCGAGGGCCGTTCGACCAGTGAAGAGGTCAAGGACACCGCCGAATGATGGGTTCGCAGTCGGAAGCTGCGAATAGGTACCTCTCTCCATCGCTCGCTCAGACCCGAACTGGTTTTCGTCCGGGACCTTCCAGAGTGCGGGGCGAACAACGTCAAAATGGTTGGTGAAGAACCACGAGGTTGCCTCGTCCTCAGCCGTTGCTCCCAGATTCACGGTCGATCGTGCAAAGAAATCTGATCCGGCTATCTGCGGATTCCGATTGAGAAATTCGTTGCGAAGCGGCTCCAAGCCCGAGTAGCTACCTGAAATAAATCGAGTCGCCTCGTCAATAGTCATCTTCACATTGGAATACGGAATCTTTTGCCCTCCGGGCCCAGGAGTGCCGTTCCCGATCGCTACGACTACAGCATTGAGTGCGACGGGAATTGCGACTGAGTCTCGGGTGGCGATGGGTTCGCTCTCGGTTCCGGTACCGAACCCAAGGCTCTTTTCATATCCAACCGCTGAGTATGCAATATCGGTGTCGCCAGACGAGAAAAAATCCATCGCTAATTCTTCGGCAACGAATGTTTGAATCACCGCTGCTCCAGTTTGGGCTCCCGGAAGTTTGCACTGTTCAAGCGTCCAACGAACCCAGAGGTCGATCATCCGGTCACTACTGGCCGCCGAAAGGGAATCGGGGGACTTGCCACCGCAGCCGGCAACAGGGTCATAGGTCTGGTAGGTGAGCTCCGCAACGAACGGAATCCACCGATAATCGCCGGCTTCGTCTTCGCCCCGGATCTGGACCACCAAGGCACACGGGTTGAATTCATCGCAAGTCAGCGTCTGCTCAGCGCCCTCAAAATCTGACCACACAGTCGTACCTATTCCCACAAACATCGGGAAGGTGTAGCCCGAGTCTGCGGTCACGACCCCTACCGATGGCTGCGCGGCAATCCGCAGGTCGCCGGACGTCGACACGGGCGTCAACGGGCAATTTGCCCCTCCAAGTCCAAAATCGTCATTCGGATCGTTTCCGCCGCTGGGTAGATACTGCACTCCAGGACGACAGACCTGCGCATTGACCGTGTCCACCGGGTGATCAACATCGGTTTTGATCGTGATGTTTATGATCTGACCATCGAGTAGAGACGATGAGGGCGTCACCGAAACAGTCCACGGAGTCGCGAAGTTCTCAATATCTGCACTGGCTTTGCGTTCCTGAGGAAACACCGTCACAGAAAGTGCAACGATTGCCAATGCAATCGCACAGATCGCAATCTTGCGCAAAGGCCTAAAGATCATGAGAAGTAACCGGCAAGATCAACCGCGGCGTTCGCAGCTCCACCGGTGTTGTACACACTGAGGCCGCCGAGGGCCGGCGAGGTGTAACCGAGGTTCGCCATTCCTGCGATTGAGACGGGTACGTTGGCATAACCGGTGAGAGCATTGGAGAGACGAAGGCCATTCTGAGGGTAGACCTGCATCGTTGCGGTAGCAGTTTGTCCGCTCATGGTGAGGTTGTAGGCAACCGACTTCACGCCGGTGGTCGGAACGCCCGAGCGGCTGGCAACCCTGAATGACTTCGATGTTCCCGTTGCAATTTTGCCCACCGCAACACCGCCGGTACCGTCAACGGTGTTGGCCGTACGGATTGGGTTCAGGGGGAAGAATCGAGAGCCAGTCGTAGCCGAGTTGTAGTAGCCGACGATATCGACAGTGACATTGGTGGAGCCTGCCGAGTTGAAGATTGAGATGCCGCCCCCATTGGTCAAGCCCGTTCCTAGAGCCACGGTCACAAGATTCGAGGTGGACTTTCCGGCGATGAAATTCACTGACTTCACGCCGGGCTTAATTGCACCCTTCGGGAAGACGGTCAGGAAACCTGCTGCTGTTGCCGAACTCACGGTGACGTTCAGGACCACTGAGGTTGCATCGGCCGGAATCCCCAGAGCAGGGGTTGTGGTGCCGGCAATCTGGACGTTACGTGTCGCTGCCGCCGCAAGTGGCGTAGCCGGAGCAGTCGCCGTCTGAAGAGCACGCTTGGTCGTGGCCGTGAAGTTCAAGCCGGTGTCGGGCTTGTAATAGCCCATGACGTGTACCACCAACTGCGCGGTACTTGTTGCTGAGTTGTGCAGCACGATCTTTCCGGCGTTGGCGCCGGTGCCAAGAGGAACAACGACCTGGTTGCTCACTACAGCAGCAGAGGTGAAATTCAGATGCTCAGCACTCGGCTTTGAGACACCCGCCGGGTAAACCGTGATCTTTCCAGCAGCGGTCGAGCCCGACACGGTGACATTGAGTACAACTGCCGTTGCCCCCGCAGCCACGCCCTGAGTCGTGCCGAGGGTGACCGTCTTTGTCCCGTTGGCCGTGATTGGTGAAACCGGTGCTGTGGCTGTGTTCAGCGCAAGCTTTGCGCCGACCGCCGTGAATCTGGTGCCACCGGGGAGGAACACTGCTGACGCCGCCGAATCAGCGGAGAAGTAGTCCGCAGAATTCTTGGCCTTCACTTTGAACGTGTACGGAGTTGAGTTCGTAAGGCCTGTCACCGTGCAACTCGTTGTAACCGTCACGCAGGTGTAAGTCGTTGCCACTCCCGCCGAGGTGTAAGCCGTTGCGGTGTAGTTCGAGATCGTTGCCCCAACACCACCGGTTGAACTTGAGGCGGTCCATGACACATTCGCTCGGCCACTGGCCGGGTTCGACACTGCTGCCTTCACCGCTGTAGGAGCACTCGGGGGTTCGACCTGGCTGGCGTAGTTGAGGCGGTAGGAGATGAACTCGTTTGTGTCTTGAGTAAGGACCTTGACTACAAATTTGCAGTCATCGGTATAGGCCGGGCCGCACTGAACGGTTGTCTGCGATCCGGACTGTTTGAAGTAGGTGTCTGTTCCAACACCAACGATCAATTCGATCGACTCACGCTTGAACGGTGAAACAACTTCCTTCTCGGCGGAGTTTGCCGTCATTTTTCCAAACGGATTCAGAACGCACTTTCCAGCTTGGGTCGGATTCATATCCGTGGTGGAGGCGTACAAGACCTCGACACCAGCAGTTTCGCCCTTACAGAGGCGCGCTTGGACCATTGTGATCTGCCCAGTGGTCAGAAGATCGACGGTAATCTTGTCCCCATCCTCAAGCCCATCGATTGTCGTGCCCAATGCGATCCCTGACGTGCGAACTTCCCACGTCGGGTTGCCATTTCCGTCAACACCGGTTTGCTTGCTGACCGTCGCAGTCGCCGAAAACGTCGGAGAGGCCGTCTCTGCCTCTGCGACTTTGATTGGACCAGCACCAATGGCGACCACGCCGCTGGCGAGCAAAACCACGAAGGCCAGTAGCACTGCGGGAATTCGGCGAGACACGAACGACGTCTTCATTAGTTAAACCTCGGGAGACAGACATCCCACAGCTGGGATGTACCTCCGTATCCTTCAGCGCCGCCCTTATCTGCCCGTGGACATGGCCTGAACCTCACCCAAATTCGAGGTGAACTATTCGGCCAACCGTGCTCAGCGGAACGTAACGGGAATCCCCTGAAACCCGAAGCCATTTGGATACTGGAGTTTCAGCACGATCTGGCAGGGGTTCGCCGGCCCGCACGTGACTGTGGCGTCCTTGCCCGACTGGGTCTTGAACGTGGTGGTACCAGTCGCAACACGGAACTCGACATCAAGACCTTGGCTCGGGTTTGCGTTTTCGAGGTTCACAACAGCATCTGTTCCGGGTGAAAGAGGGTCAATGATGCAATTTCCGCCGACCGTCGGCCGGAATGCGCCCTCGTTTGAAATCCCAACATCACCGCGGCAGAGACGAGCGTCAACGCCGTACATCAGTGATCCCGCATTCGGCTCGGCACGGACCGTCACCACATCACCCGAGTTCACTTTCGTATTGCCCTGAGCCTCAACGGAGAGGGGCATTGAAGGAGTCGTGTAGGGCCCCGGGGGGAACGTGGTCGCCGTCGATTGCAACGAGGTTGTGGTAACCGAACCGTTGGCCTTTGTTGTGGTCGATGCGCCACTCGAAGCCGGATTCGTCGAAGTCGACGAATTTCCGCGCGACGTCAAGATGACAATCAACACAATGACGGCAACGATTCCAAGAGCACTAGAAATCAAGAATCGGCGATTGATTTTCATGAAAAATCCTTCCAACGCGTACGTGCAATGCGGGTCGAAGTAAAGAATCTAAGCGACGGGCTCAGGCTCGAGATCTTCAGACGGCGGGGCCGGAGGCGCTGGAGGCGTCTGCGGAGCTGCCACCGCTGCAGCGACCAGACGATCAATCTTGGCCTGGCGGCGCCGGCGGTAAAGCACAACCAGACCAACGATCACGGCGATCGAAAGCAACTGCCCGAAGGGAAGTGCGATTGTCGATCCACTTCCTGATGCAGACGCGAGCGATTGAAGTTCGGGGATGCCCGGATCGTCCTTCGGCGTGAAGATGACCTTCGCGCTGATGATGCCAGTGGGCCAAACATCGGAGACGGTGAAGCTCTGCTCCAGCGTGTTGCCCGGCATAGTGACTGGCACTTCAGGCATGTCAATCGACTTCGATCCGCCAATGCCAGAGAGTTCGAGACGCACGGTTCCGCTGAGGCGAGTATTGCCGGTGTTGACGAAGGTGTACTTGATTTTCACTGTGCCTGGAGCGATCGGGTTGAGCGAGCCCGAATACGAGGCAGAGACATTCTTGATTTCGGCGCCGGGAACAATGTCGCCGGTGACACGAACGTTGAGGCGGGTTCCAACTCGCTTTTCGACCAGAACCTGCGCGCCCTCACCGTTGGATTCTGGCGTCGCTATCGACGCCACGATTCCGCCCGGATGGTCACCCGGCAATGCGTCCTTAGGCACGGCAATAG
>JAEMTX010000235.1 GCA_016462055.1 Acidimicrobiia bacterium
ATCCAGTAGTCGCGGTACCACTCGGGATTCGATGTCTTGTACGACGTACGCGCGCCATATGTGAGCATCGTGATCGTGGACTGCACGACTGCAACTGGGTCACGGTGAGTCACGACCACTGTTGCATCGGGGAACGTTGCCATCAATGGCCCGATCTGCTCGAGATGCTGCGGCGACTTCAGCACCCAACGTTCTCTCGGTCGATACCACTGCATAATCTGCAGCACCGTTTTCATGTACGCATAATGCGGTGTCTGATCGTGGGCGAGGAAGTAGTCACGCCACTTTGGAGTTCTGGCCACCCACTCGAGGTTGTAACTGGTGAAGTCAGGTGTCATGAGTTCAAGTTCCTCATGGACATGATCGGGGTTCATCGGATGCATCGCCGCAATAAACGGAGCACCCGCCTGCATTGCTTCCCACTGGCCTTGGCATCGAGTCCATCGAGGATCAACGCCATCGGCCGGTGTCTCTTCCCGTGCATCAGGAACTGGTTCGTACGATTCCCACAACGGCATCGAGCGAAACCGACTGTCGGCAGCAAGAAGATTCACCAGGTTCGTGGTGCCCGAGCGAGGAAGCCCGATCACAATCACGGGCTTCTCGATTTTGATGTCGAGAATTTCCGGGTGCTGTTTGAGCAGCTCATGGATGCGCAGTCGATTCGACGCGTACCGAACACAGTCTCCGAACATCATCATTCGACCGAGACCGGTGCGCTCGGGGTCGGCGTTCATTTCATCGAGCTGGAGCTCGAGCCGCTCGCGAAAATCTTCGGGACCGAAATCGCTTAGCCCTGTTTGAGCAACGGCTGCGGCACAAACGGCATCAACAGTGAGTTCGGTGTGAACCGTCTCGCCATAGTCAAGACCCATACGCTGCATCTCGTTGAGAACAGGAGTACGGAGATCATCGATTCGAATTTCGTTCGCCATTCCAACCCCTACTTAGAGAGCAAGCCATCCGCCATCAATGGCGAATGCTGTTCCGGTAGTGAACGATGACGCTGCCGAACAGAGAAAGAGAACCGCAGCCGCGACTTCTTCCGGTGTTCCCATGCGGCGCATGATTTGGTTTGAGAGTTCCCCGTCGAGCATCTCGGGATACGGCTTCATCGGCGCCGTCATAGGGGTGTCAATCAGGCCGGGCGCAACAGCATTCACGCGAATACCGTCACCCGCCCAGTGAAGGGCGAGGTTTCGAGTGAGTGCGAGCAGCGCTGCTTTCGATGACGAATAGCCAGGAACAATTGTTGTGGCTCGATAGGTCATCATCGAAATCATGTTGACCACACTGGCACCGCCTGGCATCGAGCTCTTTGCCAACGCCTCACGGCTCCGAACAGAAAGTCGATGTGCTCCTTCTACGTTCATGGCTATCGATGCATGAAAACCTTCGGGGCTCCACTCATCGAGCCCATCAGGAAAGCTTGCGCCCGCGTTGTTGATTAGTACGTCAAGAGAGCCAAGGCTTGCCGCAAGGGCATCGATTGCTTCGCCATCGCGCATTTCGAGCTGCTTATACCTGAACCGTGAAAGTTCGGTGTCGTAGTCGGCCGCAGATGATCGAGTACCAGTAACAGTCACAGAAGCACCCGCGTCAGCAAACGCTGTCGAAGCTGCGTAACCGATTCCGCTGGTGCCGCCGGTGACGAGAACGTTTGTCCCGGTGAAATCGAAGGAAACGCCGTTCATTGAGCACCTTCCATTGTGATCATGATCTTGCCGCAGTCTTTCGATCCCTCAAGGATCGCAAGCCCGTCACCAAACTCTTCAAGTGAAAGTTTGTGGCTAATGACGGCCGACAAATCTCGCCGCTCGAGCAATTCGATTGCATCTTCAAACCGTTCCGGATATTCCATCGAGCCACGCACAGTGAACTGCTTCATCAAAAGGTTTACGTAATTCGTAGAGACGGGTCGATAGTGCAGCGCAACAATGACGAGGCGGCCGTCGACTCGCCCGTTTTGCAGTACGTCGCCGATAACACTGTCGGCGCCAGAGGCCTCGATGAACACATCAGTTGCTGCCGTGGGGCCAAACATGAACGGCACTTCGCCGTGAATGCGCTTCAGTTCCGCCCATACGTCAACAGCGGAAGGGTCCAGCGCGTGGGACGCACCCATTTGCTTGGCCAATTCGAGTCGGGCATGGCTGAAGTCGATGGCGACGACATCGGTGACGCCGCGATCAGCAAGCGTTGCGATTGCGAAGAGACCGATTGGTCCGCAGCCAAAGACTGCAACCTTCTCCCCCGGCTTGGCTTCGGATTGATTCACCGACTGCATGCCCACCGCCAGTGGTTCGGCCAGTGCCGCTGTGGTCAGCGCCATGCCATCGGGAACTTTGAACAGGCGCTTTCCGTTCGCCGCATCAGGGACGTGCAGTAGCGGAGTGAGCCCGCCCTGTTCGCCTCCGGTGCCCATCGGACCAGAACCGGCATCGGAGGGACAAACGACAACACGGTCGCCTACGGACACGCCGGTGACTTCACTGCCGAGCCATTCCACAACTCCAGCCATTTCGTGCCCAAGAGGAATCGGATGGCCAGGTGTCATCCCCATGTGCACATAGGACACGTCAGTACCGCAGATTCCGCAGGCGGCGATACGCACAAGTGCATCACGCGGCCCCGGCGTTGGTTCGTCAATGTCATCGAGGCGCCAGTCATTCACGCCATGCAACATGATCTGCTTCATTTTGAAGTGACCTTTCTCCGTCGTGATCTAAAGCGGCGAACTCTGTGATTCGTGGGCACAAGCACGTCCACCTCTTCGCGCTCTACTTCCCCCGTGCAGGCACCGATCGTATCGGAACCCCGCCTAAGCCCCCATATCTCTTTAACGACGAAGACACCGCTAAAAC
>JAEMTX010000236.1 GCA_016462055.1 Acidimicrobiia bacterium
GCATTAATGCACCGGCCGCCCTGTGAAGGGTTGAAATCGGAGTCAAACGAAATGTTTGAACTCGAGCGGCAAAGTCGAACTTCGATTGCCGAAATGTTGTTGGTGCCAACACGATCAACGCGGATCGCAACGGTTTGGCCGTCAACAAGACCATTGGTGGTCTGGCCGGTGAATGCTGGGGTTGCGGCAACCGCGGTAGCGGTTGCAACAGTGGCTTCAAGTGTGTCGGCTGAGGCGGCCGTAGCGTTGACGACGGGCAACGCAAGCCCGGTTGCGACGAGAGCGCCTGCTGCGGTAATCGCAGCGATTCGGCGAGCACGACGCGTGATTGCTTCAAACACGATTGCTCCTTAAGAGTTTGGGTAATACAGCGGAAGGAAAGTCAGACTTCGATGAGCAATATCTAGACATCTGCACATTGCAACTAAAGAACTGGCGAGGTAGGTCGGGTGGGCCCGCAAGCCCACCCGACCTACCTAACGAATTACGACGCCAGGTACTTGCGGCAGGTCGAGCCAGCCAGGTTGTATTCGCCGCCGCCACTCGAAGGAAGCGTGGCAAAGCCGTTGCTAAGAATGATGCCTTCAAGGTCACCATTGCAGAGCGCCGACTTGGTACCGCTGGCAACGTTGTTGAATCCGACAAACGCACGAGCCAAATCAGCACTTACCGTACCGATACGAGAGTCGATGACGTTGTAGACGATTCGAACGCCAGGGAACACAGTCAAGGCTGTCAATCCACCCTGATAAGCGTTCTTCTGCTTTGAGTTCTCCTCTTTCACCACAAAGCCACCCGGGTCATTCGCATTGCCTGTGACGAACGCAAGGCCGGGGGTGTTGAGCTGCCAGGCACCGTCACCGGTGTTCCAAGCAACAATGTTGGCGTTGTTGACCTTGTTGTCGCCTGTCTGAGGTGTGGCTGTGCTTTGTGCATAGGCAGAGCGGTTAAGGCCACCGATACGTGCCTTCGTGCCTGCACCAGTACGACCGCGCTTGTCGATCGTTGGGTTGGTGGCGTTTGCAGCCTGGTAGGACCACACACCACCGGAGTACGGGAAGATGGCCTTGTTCCAGTTAGCAATCGAAATCGTATTCGCAGTGTGCTCTTCGAGGTCGATCGCAGCTGGGCAATATCCTGCCGTTCCAGGGGTTCCGACTGCGGTGAGAGCTGTACTCTTTGTGAAGCTGGCGTCACCGGAGTAGAGGACTTCTTCCAAGAAGTAGTCACGAGTGCCCGAGCCAGTGGGCGGGATGTAGCGCTGGATCGGACCAGCGGTTCCACCAACCTCGGACCAATCGGTGTAGGTGCACTTGTAAATTGCAGCCAACTGCGCTGGGGTCAATGACGACGGGGCATTTTGCGAGGTGGTTCCCCACGAAACGGCGTCAAGGGCAAATCCGTAGTACTCGGCCGTGGCGCTCGGTGAGTTCGCTCCGTAGGAGGAAGAACGGGCGATATCAAGGCAGGCAAGGTTCGTCGCGCCGTACGTCGTGCTTGCGGCGTAAAGGTTCAATGCGGTTCGACCTGCACTTGAGCCGTTCGGTGCCTTCTGGAGGGTGGCGCTGGCGGTGGAGCTACCCCAAATGAGCGAGTTACGCCAGGTCACTGCGCCTGCGCAGTAATCGTCGGCCGGGATGACAACGTCAGCGGCTGGGTACGAATCAATGTTGGTGTAGTTCACGCCAGAAGTGGTGGTCGCCGCAGCGATCGCACGCATGACGTTCTGAGTCGTGTCCGAACCGCCAATGGCGATCTGGGTCGGGCTGATAGCGCCGGCCTGGGGAATGAGTGCCCCGAATGTTCCAACGGAAGCAATGATTGCCGTGCCGGCGATCAAGCCCCGCTTAAGAAGTGAGCTTTTCACTTGAGGGTATTCCTTTCGTGGATGAATTGGTCATCTTGCGTAGCGACGCAAGAGTGACCATGCGTCGGGGATCATCTTGGAGGGTCAAGATGAACGCCCAAACCGCTTCCACCTAACGCAAGGTAAAGATTCGATAAACGTCGCGTTCAGTCATTTCGACGGCGAGAACGCAAAATTCCGGCACCGATCGGGACGGCCATGATTGCCAGAAGCGCCAGCAGGGCAAACGTGCTCGATGTCGGGATTGACGGCCCGGTGTAGGCAACGGGCACCGCCTTACGCCAGTCGGCGCTTCCGCCGCCAGAGGACTTCGCCGAGCCGGCTATCGCCGCGGCGCCAGTTCCATCGGAGGCTGCGGCGCCAGTTCCGTCTGTGGCCGCTCCGGTACGCCCACCACCTGCGCCGATTGAGGTCACACCAGCAAGAGGATCTACCGGGGGCCCGCCGCCGTCACCGACCGAGCCGGAGAAGCGCGGATTCGCGCAATTGCCAGCGCTCAACTGTTCTGGAGGCTGGCCCGTCAGTCGCGCGATTGAATTCGCAACTTCCTGCGAAAGATTCGGCGGAAGCGGTGAGTAACCGATTCGGGCCATGTTTGTCTGGCCATCACAGGCGATGTAACGAAGCCAGGTTGCCAGAGTTTCGGTGACGCCAGGGTTGGAATACGCGCCCTTACACGTGGGGCGATCAGCGGATTCCACGCACTGGGTCACGATGTAGGAATAGGCCGAGATCGGATAGGCGAGCGGATCCATCGAGTTGTATACGCCAGAGAGTTCCTGGCTGAGGTCTGGACGCAGCGTTGCGCCTTCGAGTGCCGCGGAGATGTTTTGGGCGTAGGGAAGCACCCATTGTCCGGAGCCGTTTTCGATCCATGCCGAGTTAACTTCGTAGGTCTTGGCGTAGCCGAATTCGTCGTAGCCGATGCTCCATTCGCCCTGCCCGCTGCCGACGAACTGGGCGATTTGATCAGAGCCCTGGAACGCCTGC
>JAEMTX010000053.1 GCA_016462055.1 Acidimicrobiia bacterium
CGCGCCCACTGCAGTCCCATCTCGCGAGTGAGGTTTACCAGTCCGCCTTTGGCCGCTGAGTAACCAGAATCCTTCGCTGGCGTCGCCCCAACGACTCCCAGAATCGATGCGATATTGACAATCGAACCCTGCTGACGCTCGACCATCGAAACGCCGACAAGTTTCATGAGATGCCACGATGCGGTGAGGTTGAGTTCAATCATCTGGGAGAAGTCATCGAGCGACTCGTTCTCAATTGATGTTGCATTCACAGCGCCGGCATTGTTGATGAGGATGTCGATTGGCCCTAGATCCGCCTGAATGCGCGAAACAAGCATTTCTCGTTCGTTGGCGGCAGTGAGGTCAGCGGCGAATGCAGTGATATGTGGCGACTCGGTTTCTAATTCAGCAAGTCGTTCGGATCGTCGAGCGGTCGCCGCGACCGTGGCGCCTGCTGCAGCAAGAACTCGTGCAATTCGTCGACCGAGACCTGACGAAGCTCCGGTCACAAGTGCAGTTCGTCCTGAGAGATCAAAGAGTTCCATCGGTGTCTTGATGGGGGCTGTCATGAATGATTCCGACGGCGGGGTTATCAGCTCGACGCAGGAGCGTTGTCGTCGCTGCGGATCACGGAGAGAGCCGAGGCAGTGACTCCTGCTGCGTCAAGGCCGAGGTCAGCAAGGATCGCGTCGGGCTTGCCGTGGGCGATGTACTGGGAAGGAATGCCGAGTACTCGTACTCGCGGTTCGGTGCCGCCAATCGTGCGCTCGCTGACGAGGTCGGCGACGGACATTCCGACTCCGCCTTGTCGTAAGCCATCTTCGATCGTGATGACGTAGGGATGGCGAGCAGCGTCTTCGATCATTGCGGGGTCGAGCGGTTTTACGACGCGAGCATCCCAGACTGAAACAGAGATACCTTGCGCTTCGAGTTGTTCAGCAGCCGTTTCTGCAGCATCAAGCATTTTGCCAACACTGATGATGCAGAGTTGGTCGCCAGTGCGAGTACGGCGGGCATTGAGGCCATGTCCAACTTCTTCTGGCGGCGATTGGCGAGCAGCAGTCTTTGCCCACCGGATGGCGATGGGCCCATCGGTGATCTCGAGAGCGTCGTGCAGCATCTGTCCGATTTCTTGATACGAGGACGGAGCGAACACCGTCATATTCGGAACCTTGGTGAGTAGCACCATGTCGAGAACGCCATGATGACTCGGACCATCGTCGCCGGTGATGCCGGCGCGATCGAGGCAGAACACAACCGGTTGATTGTGAAGACCAACGTCAAGATTCACTTGATCAAAGGCACGCGAGAGGAACGTTGAGTACACCGCGACAACAGGGCGAAGGCCACCCATGGCCATTCCCGCTGCGGCGGTAACGGCATGTTGTTCGGCGATGCCGACATCGAACATGCGGCCAGGGAATCGTTCGGCAAAGGCAAGAAGGCCCGTGGAGTCCGGCATCGCCGCAGTAATAGCGACAAGTTCTGGTCTCGCTTCGCCCTCTTTTACGAGGGCTTCGGTGAATGCGGCCGTAAAACTCCCGGGCTTTGATTCGGACGTGTCGTGCAAACGCTTAATAGGATCATTCTCGGCGGGGCCGTAGCCACGGCCTTTCTGGGTGAGCACATGAATGACTTGGGGACCACCGGACATGGCCGAGGCGTTGCGGAGCGCTTCTTCAAGAGCAGCGGTGTCGTGGCCGTCGAAGGGACCCGAATAGCGAACGCCGAGTGCTTCGAAGAACGCGGTCGGTTCGAATGCTTCGCGAATGGCGGCCTTGGTTGCATCGAGTCCCGTTTTCGCAATGTTGCCAACGACGGGGAGATCGGCCAACAACTTTTCAAGTTTTGCTTGTCGGCGCATGTACACCGGGTTGTTTCGAATCTTGACGAGGCTGTCGCCCAACTTTGAAACGGTTGGAGCGTAGGAACGGCCATTGTCATTGAGGATGATGATGCAGTCGCGTCCGGAATGTCCCAAGTTGTTGAGACCCTCGAAGGCCATGCCGCCGGTCATTGATCCGTCGCCGATTACTGCAACGATTCGGCGAGCGTTGTCGCCTTTTGCAGCTTCGGCAACCGACAAGCCATAGGCCCAACTAAGAACTGTTGACGCGTGACTGTTTTCGATCCAGTCATGTTCGGATTCTTGGCGCGATGGGTAGCCCGAGAGACCTTGAGCCTGGCGGAGGGCCGCGAAGCCCTTGGCGCGCCCGGTAAGCATTTTGTGGGGGTAGGTCTGATGACCGGTATCCCAGAGAATGATGTCCTCGGGCGAGTCGAACACGCGGTGGATGGCGAGGGTGAGTTCGACCACACCGAGGTTTGAGCCCAGGTGTCCGCCATGGGTGGTCACTGAACCGATGATGAGTTCACGCATCTCCGCAGCGAGCATTCTCAGTTGCTCGGTCGTGAGGGCCTTGAGGTCGGCCGGCGACTCAATCGTCTCGATGATCATGGGCAGAGTCCTTGTCGGCGGCGTTCTTGGAACGCGGCGACGGGAGACAGAGGAGGGGACGTCGGGTTCGGCGACCGTGGATCAACGCTACCGCCCCCGGGGCGGGTGCCCCTACTCGCTGAGCACTGATTTCAGTGTTGAACGCAAGCAGTCAGGTTGCAATCGACTGCTGCCGGTCACCCATGACAAAAACTGGAGCCCCAACGAGGCTGGCCAGGACATTGATCACGTACAGCACAAGGCCGAGAGCGACTGCTTTCTCTGCCGGTACGCCAAGGGGAACAAGAAAAAGGACAAAGGCACTCTCCCTGACTCCCAAACCGGCAATGCCGATTGGGAGGACTTGGAGGATGAGAACGGCTGGATAGAACGCGAGGAGTGCGGTGAGGCCAAGCCAGCTGAAACCTAAGGCGGCGGCAACCATGAGAGCGGCGAGGCATAACGCGATTTGATAAACGAGACCGGCGACGAGGATCGCGAGCGCAGCGACTGGTTGACGGCGAACTTCGGTGATGCTGCGGTGGATCGAGTTGACGAATCGGCGCCACCCTTCGGTCGAAGCAAATCCTTCACCGAGTCTCGGATGGTTCGCTGCGAGAAGCACAACGACAAGAGCGACAAGCGTGACAAGAGCGACAGCGAGAGCAAGCAGTGTTGCGCGACCGAGTTCTCGAAGCCCTGGATTAATCGCCAGGCCAAAGAACGTGATGAGTGGCAGCACCAGCCAGCCTGTAAGCCGCTCAAGAGCGACCGACGCAAAAGTGGTTTCAGGCTGACCGTTTATTTTAGAAAGTCTTGAGACTCGCAGGACGTCACCGCCGATTGTGGTGGGTAAGACATTGGAAACAAATTGTCCGGCGAAATAGAGCGGAATCAACATTCGAAGTCGTTCGCGAAGGCCGAGCGCGCGCAGAACGGCTTGCCATCGAACCGCCGATAGGACAATGGCTAAGAATGTCATCGCCGTAGCCGCAAGTAACCACAGAATGGTGTCTCGACTCCATGAGGGGATCAGATCGGCCCAGACGATCTCTGGGAATTTCCACCACAACACTCCGAGCATGAGAAGACTGACAGCGATACGGAGGGGGAGAGCCCATCGGTGGCGACGTTCTCGCCCGGTGCCGGCGGTTTCGACGGCGTCGATCAGGCCTTCGACGGAAACGGACGCAATCTCGGCAAGCCCCGGTTCTTCCCCATCACCGTCGAAACGACCGAAGGTGGTCGGTCGATGGGGATCGCTCATCTTGTGAGTCTACGAACGGTCGCAGAGTAGATCGGGACCGTCGCGATCATGGCTCCACAAAGCGATATCGCCGGTACGATACGCCGCTAAGCGCACCACGATCCCGCAGCACACACTTGGAGTCAATGCAGATGATTGAACAATCAGTTCTCGAAGAAGTTCTCGGTGTGGCAATGCGCACTGGTGGCGAATTTGCCGAGGTCTTTGCAGAAGATCGGCGTAATGCGTCCGCAGTTCTCGATGACGGCCGTGTCGAGGAACTCACGTCAGGTCGTGATCGCGGCGCTGGCATCAGGGTCGTTGTTGGCGACACGACGGGATTTGCGCACACTGCAGATCTCACCGAAGCCGGGCTCATTGCTGCTGCCGAAGCTGCTGCAGCAGCTGCTCGTGGTGGCGGTGGTGGCACCAATGTCGTTGCGCTTGATCGTCGATCAGCGTCACGCGGTTATGACATCGAGACCTATCCCGGAAACGTTCCAAAAGCGCGCAAAGTCGAACTGCTTGGGCGAGCGAATGATGCCGCTCGTGCGGTGGGTGGTGCTATCTCGCAAGTGTCGGTGAGCTACGGCGATAACCGCCGTCACATTTTGGTTGCCAACTCCGACGGTCTGTTCGTCGAAGATGACACCGTGCGCACATTCTTCGCTGTGAGTTGCGTCGCCACTGGTGATGCAGGGATGCAGACCGGTCGCGAGAGCGTGGGCCACACAATTGGCTTCGAAATGTTTGACATGTACGACGTCGACCAATTGGCGCGTAATGCTGCCGATCGAGCGCTTACGAAATTGGCTGCTCGTCCTGCTCCGAGCGGTCAGATGCCAGTTGTCATTGGTAGTGGCGGCGGAGGCGTGTTGTTCCACGAGGCCTGCGGGCACGGTCTCGAGGCCGATCTCGTTGCCAAAGGTGCATCAGTCTTCCGTGGGCGGGTGGGGCAACAAGT
Organism: Acidimicrobiia bacterium; assembly: GCA_016462055.1. Classification (GTDB taxonomy): domain Bacteria; phylum Actinomycetota; class Acidimicrobiia; order Acidimicrobiales; family Acidimicrobilacustridaceae; genus Acidimicrobilacustris. The sequence continues at coordinate 4,627 of JAEMTX010000053.1, forward strand.
TGCGTCGAAGGGCGTCACTGTGGTCGACGACGGAACGATGGAACGCGAGTGGGGAAACATCGCGGTCGACGATGAAGGAAATCCAGCGCAACGCAACGTGCTTATCGAAGACGGAGTGCTCACCGACTACATGTGGGATCACCTCCGTGCTCGAAAAGAAGGTCGTCGCAGCTCAGGTAATGGCCGCCGACAGAGTTATCAAAACCTGCCGATGGTTCGCATGACGAACACTTACCTCCTTGCCGGCGAAGAAGATCCGGAATCGATCATCGCTTCGACGCCTAAGGGCGTGTACGTCAAGCATCTCGGTGGCGGACAGGTCAATACCGCTACCGGCGATTTCGTGTTTGGTATGACCGAGGCCTATCTCATCGAAGACGGAAAGATCACCGAGCCGTTGCGCGAAGGAAACCTCATCGGCAATGGCCCTGAGGTCCTGCAACGTATTGATGCACTCGGCAATGACTTTGCAATGGGACCTCCAGGAACCTGTGGCAAAGATGGACAGGGCGTTCCCGTCGGCGACGGCGTTCCCACACTTCGCGTGTCTTCACTCACCATTGGTGGCACCGCCGCATGAGCGACGAACTTCTGGCCATTGCCGACCGAGTTGTCGCAATGGCCAAACCTGGGGAACAGATCGAAGCGGTTGTGGTTCGCGGTACCGAGACCGAAATCAGGGTCTTTGGGGGAGATGTCGAATCGCTTTCATCTGCGCAGTCACAGGGTGTGGGTATCCGCATCGTCGTCGACGGTCGTCAAGGCTTTGCCTATGCCGGAAGTCTCGATGAATCTGCCATTGCCGAAACCTTGGCCGACGCTCGCGACAATGTGAGCTTCGCAACGTTCGATGAATTCGCAGGTCTCGCCGAACCCGACGGCGTCGTGATTCCTGTCCTCGACCTTCATCGCGATGCAATGGTCTCGTTTGCTACGGACGACAAGATCGCATTGGCAATTGAACTCGAACGAGTTGTGATGGCTGCCGATCCGCGCATTTCGGGAATCGAGTCAGCCGAATACGCCGATTCAATTTCGGAAGCGGCCATTGCTTCAAGTGCGGGTATTCGCACGACTGGGAGCGAGACCAGTTGTTTTTTGGCGACGTACGCCATGGCAACTGAAGGTGACGAAACGCAAACCGGATTTGGTTTTTCGGTAGGCCGCGAACCATCCGATCTCACTCCATCGGCAGCGGCAATCGAAGCCGCTGAGCGAGCGACCCGCATGCTTGGAGCGGTGCAACCCCCCAGCGGTCGGCTCACAGTCGTTCTCGATCCGTGGGTCACGGCGCAGTTTCTCGGAATTCTTGGTTACACCCTCGATGGTGAATCGGTGCTCAAGGGACGTTCGTTGTTCGCCGAGCGATTGGGCGAGTCCGTTGGTTCGTCTCTCTTGACGCTCATCGACGATCCCACTGATGTCCGATCATTTACCGCAACCGATGCCGATGGCGAAGGTCTCGCGGCTCGCCGCAATGTGCTGATCGAAAACGGTGTCCTGCAGAAATTCGTGCACAACGCCTATTCGGCTCGGCGCGCCGGAACGGTAAGCACCGGAAACGCTGTTCGTGGATTTAAAAGCACCCCATCTGTGGGGTGCTTATCGGTTTCGCTTGTTCCAGGCATTTCTGAACCGGCTGCGCTTATCGCCGGGATCGACGATGGTGTGTTGGTGCAGGAAGTCTCGGGCCTTCACTCGGGTGTGAACCCAGTGAGCGGCGACTTTTCTACCGGCGCCGAAGGTCTCCGTATCCGCAATGGTGAATTGGCAGAACCGGTGAGGGAATTCACAATTGCCTCAACGTTGCAGAAAATGCTCCGTGACGTTCAAGCCGTTGGAAGTGATCTCCAGTTCTTGCCGATGAACGCCACTGGCGTGTCGCTCGTCGTTGCCGACCTCACTGTTTCCGGCTCGTGAGTTTCGAACCGCCCGATCAGGAATCTGCTGATCTTCTGGCGCTCGCCCAGTCGGTGGCTGCGAAGGCGAACGCCAGTGAACAAGTCGAAGCATTTGTGGAGCGATCCTCTTACACGACGGTGCGCGCACATGGTGGTGAGGTTGAGTCGTTCACGTCTGCAGTGAGTGCGGGTATTGGTATCCGGGTTGTGAGCGACCACCGTCAGGGATTCGCCTGGGCCAGAACACTCGAGGCCGATGCCATCGCAGACGCGTTGGCCGAAGCTCGAGACAATGCGCCGTTCGCCGAACCCGATGAATGGGTTGGTCTTGCCGAACCCGATGGAATCGCGCCAGTTCCTTTCGATGCGTTCGATCCATCGGTGGCTTCGATGCCAGCCTCGCAAAAGATCGATCTTGCCCTTGAACTCGAGCAGATGGTTCGCGATGGCGACCCAAGAATCACCGGGGTTCGCGTCGCAACCTTTTCTGATTCCTCGTCGCGCTTTGCCGTAGCGACAAGCACGGGTATTGCTGGTGCCGGACGGGGGGCGTGGTGCTCGATGAGCGCGTTGGCGCTCGCCGAAGATGGGGACGAGACCTATACCGGCGGAGGATCAACTGTCGGTTTCCGGCCCGAGGACCTTGACCTCGCCGAAGCTGCTGACGATGCGGTATTGCGAGCGACAAGACTCTTCGGAGCAAAGCCAGTTCCGTCGCAGCGAGTCACGATCATTCTTGAACCCCGAATGGCGGCGACGATTGCCAGCCTTCTTGGTTCCACCCTCACCGGTGAACGCGTGCTGAAGGGTCGCTCTCCGTTTGGCGATCGCATTGGCGAGGCGATCGCGTCGCCAATGCTCACACTTGTCGACGATCCCACCGACCATCGTTCCTATGCGGCCGACATGTTCGACGGGGAGGGTCTGGCCTGTCGCCGAAATCAACTCGTTGTCGATGGCGTTCTCCAGGGATTTCTCTATGACAGTGCATCTGGTCGGCGTGCTGGACGACCAAGTACGGGTTCAGCGGTCCGAGGCGTGTCGTCGACGCCTGCTGTCGGTTGCCAAGCGTTAGCGGTAGCGCCGGGTGCAGGCTCATTCGATTCGTTGCTCGCCGACATCGACACAGGCGTGTACTTGCAAACGATGACGGGACTCCATTCGGGCGTGAACCTCGTGAGCGGCGATATTTCTGTCGGTATCGAAGGACTCATGGTCCGCAACGGGCAATTGGCGGAACCAGTTCGCGAAGTCACTATCGCTTCGACATTGCAGCGGATGCTGCTCGACATTGTTGCCATTGGTGCTGACGTGGAATGGCTGCCCGGTGGAACCGGTTGCCCAACAATGGTGATTGCCGATCTTTCACTCGGGGGCTCCTGAGCCCAAGCGTTAGATCGTTGCGGTAATCAGCAGGCCGACGCTGGCGGCAGCGACAACGAGGCGTTCCCAGCCGAAGACAGCCAAGCTGCGCGTTTGTAGCCACGAGACCATCCACTTCACCGCGAGTGCGGCGAAGATAAATGCGAAGAGCAAACCCACGAGTGGATTGAACCATCCATATGCGTCGATGACGGTCGATCCGTTCTTGGCCGTTTCGTAAAGCGTCGCTGCACCGAGCGTCATGAGGCCTAGAAGGAAACTGAATTCGACTGCTGCGGCGAGAGTGGCGCCAACGGCAAGCGCAGCAAGAATCGTTACAAGGCTTCGACTTGTACCTGGCCACATAGCGAGTACCTGCGCACAGCCGATGATGAGCGCCTGCTTCGGTCGTAAATGGGTGATCGACATCCCTGGACGGTCGGCCTTGATCTTGGGTGCAAGGAAAAGAATGAGCAGGCCACCGACAATCCACGCGCCAACCACGGGGCCCACGTTGAGCAGATGACTTTTGATCGGCTTCTCAATTGCAACGCCAATAATCACCGCAGGGATAAATGCAATCACGAGCGAAATGAGGAGATTGCGTCCGTCGGTGTCGCTACCAAAGAGGCCACGGACGATTGATGCAATGCGCTTTCGGTAGAGAACAAGCACTGCCAGAATCGCTCCGAATTGAATGGCGATTGCGTAACTATCGGCAGCATCTTTTGTTGCGTCGGTATCGCCAATCCCAAGAATCCGCTGTGTGACAACAAGATGGCCAGTGGAACTGATGGGGAGGTATTCGGTAACACCTTCAACAGCGCCGAGAATCATGGCTTTCCAGGTGCTCATTTGGTTCTTTGCCGCGGATTGTTCTTCGGGCGTCAATTGCGTTGATGCGGCAAGTTCGGCGTTCGCGGCATTCGCTTTTTGTGTTCCACTAAAGGTGTGGAAGATGCCAATAGCGAGAAGAGAAATGAGTAGTGCGCTAAGGAGATGACGTGCACGTCGCTTCGGTCGGAACGTCTCGATGTGATGCACAGCCCGACGTTACCGCGCTCGAAGCAAAAGGTAAGTGAAGCGTTAGTTCGTAAGCGCGACGAGCACGCTGGCACTAAGAAGGGCCCGCGCGACGCTTGAAGCATCTCGAGAGTCAACCCCGACCATGAGGGACTTTTCGTTGACTGCGACAACAACAGCTCGATCAGCCACGCGTGCAGAAGGTCCGGCTCCCCGTGTTGCGCTCGTTGTGACGTCTGAGGGAGCGAAAAGAGTGACGTAGTCGCCGAGTTTTACGACTGGGGTGCCTGCATCTACGGGAATTGCGAACGCAACCGAATTTTCGTCGAGGAGGGCCGCTGAGCCAGACGTGCCTCCGCCAGTGAGCCGGCGTTCAATGACGGTTTCGTCACGGGCGATCGGGCGTATCACCGTTCGCCCGACCGGAGAGTCGGCGACATCGCTGGGAAGCATGATCATTGGGCGCTTCGTAAAGTTGATGTCGTCGTTCGTGATGACGTGTCCTGGTTCAAGATCGTTCACAGCGACGGGAACGGTTTTCCGTTGACCCCATGCTGAGGAATCGCGGTCGGCAGTTCGCACCGTTGTTATGGTCCACCACAACGAAAAAAGTGCAATGCATGTTGTAATCAGCCAACGCGTGCGGGTGCGTTGAAGGGCACGGCGAAACTTCTCCCATGGCGGATCTTCGGTTTGGGAATGACGCACTTCGACTCCACGGACGGCGCGGCCGGTGGGGGAATGCGATGACGATAGAGAACTCGGTGTCCTATGGGAAGGTCCGAGAGACCCTCTCGGTTACGACGCGCTCGGCGGTGAGGTCGAACCGGAGTCTGAAGAACTGGAGGAACTGCTCGTGGAACCGCTTGTGGAAGTGGAACTGGAAGTGGAACTGGAAGTGGAACTGGAATCGGAACTCTTCGACGAATCGGAACCGGTGGAGGTCAAAGGGGCATTCGGCGCTGTCGACGGGGTCGAGGAACCTGAAGATCCCCGGGCATCGTTCTTGTAGAAACCGCTGCCTTTAAAAGCGATGCCAACCGACCCAAATTTTTTCTTCAACGCTCCGGCACAAGATGGGCATTCGGTGAGGGCGTCGTCGGTAAATGCCTGCTGGGCCTCGAACGCGTGGCCGCAGTCTTTGCATTGATAGTCATAGGTGGGCATGAGGAGTCTCCGGCCGGGCCGAGAAAGGACAAGGGGGACCAGTCGCTAGCACTCGCTGGTTGAGACTGCCAGCATAGCGAGCCAGCCGATAGCGCTTACAAGCGGAATCGGGGGCTCCGCATCAGCCGTGGGCTCTGGTGCTTCTACGATGGTGGAACGTCCATGCCGTTCCCGGTCGGACGAGGAGTGGACGTGTCCCGAGTTACGAAAGCCGTTATCCCCGCCGCCGGTCTTGGAACTCGTTTTCTTCCGGCAACAAAGGCGCAGCCAAAGGAAATGCTGCCCGTGGTCGATAAGCCGGCCATTCAATATGTGGTCGAAGAAGCGGTCCGCGCCGGGATCGACGACATCCTCATCATCTCGGGCCGTGGCAAGCGGTCGCTTGAAGATCATTTCGATCGCAATGTTGAACTCGAATCGTTCTTGGCGGAACGCGGAAAAGACGAAGCCCTCGCTGAGGTTCGCAGCATCGCTGAACTGGCCGAAATTCATTTCGTCCGACAAGGCGAGCCCTTGGGGCTTGGTCACGCTGTCTCGATTGCTCGCAAGCATGTTGGTGACAACCCGTTCGTCGTCATGCTTGGCGACGACATCATGGACGACCGTTCCACGGTGCTCACCGACATGATCGGAGTTTATGAAG
>JAEMTX010000054.1 GCA_016462055.1 Acidimicrobiia bacterium
CAAAGATGATCCAAGTTCCTTGATCCGCGGTGAGGTCGGCAGAAACAAGAACGCGTGCGCCAACCTTCTGTCCGATCATTGCCTCATAAACGGGAGTGAGTAATGACTTCTGATCGAGGATGATGTTTTGTGGGGTCTTGCCGTACGTGGTGTCGAGTTCGCAGCCATCGCTTCCGTCGGTTGCTACGTAGTCGACGGTGACGCGCTGGCCAGCTTTGATTTCATCACCAGTGCCTGAAATGAGCACGATGTGTTCTTCGGTCTCGCCAACAAAGGCGGTATCGAACGAGACGGTTGGCTTGCTTCCGAAGTCCCCAGTCGCCTTGACAGCGCTTAGTGACTTTGTGCGGATGTCGGCAGGTTTCAATGCTTCGGTTGAATCGGTGGTGGCCGATGACTTTGATGAGCAATCGACTGCCTTTGGCGATGACGATCCACATGCAACGAGTGCAGGGACAAGGCCAAGGGTGACAGCGAAGACGCCAGCGGCGATCCAGCGCGGCGAGCGTCGGGGGGACGTGGGGGAGTTCATCTACTTGACCATAGGCGCAGGTTCGATGCCTGAAAGACCGGGGCGGTCCGAACGCCGGTGGTGAGAGAGAAACGTTGAAATCTCTGCATGGCGCTGGGGAGAGGTAAGAATTTCACGAGACAGCAGTGGCGTTTACTTACCCGTGACTCACCCATGGCGACTAGAAAAGCGACATGGGTGCGCACCTCGTGATTGCAGAAGATGACCGGGCCGTGCGGGAATCGGTGAAACGGGCATTGGAACTTGAGGGCTACTCCGTCACCGCCGTCACCGATGGGGTTGCCGCTCTCGAAGCGGCAAGTGGTTCCGACGTGGATCTCCTCCTCCTCGATCTCGGGATGCCGAATATGGACGGCCTGACTGTTTGTCGTCGATTGCGATCGGCCGGTTCTCGACTGCCGATCCTTGTCCTGACCGCTCGTACTGAAATTTCTGACCGAGTATCGGGTCTTGATGCGGGAGCAGATGATTATCTGCCGAAGCCCTTCTCGCTTGACGAGCTGCTTGCTCGTGTTCGCTCGTTGCTTCGACGGAGCACCTTTGACGAAGCGGAAGCTCCAGCGCAGATCACGGTCGACGATCTCGTTATCGATGAGGCAGCACGTCGCGCGTGGCGAGGTGACCGCGAGATGGAACTCACAAAGACGGAGTTCGATCTTCTCGAGCTCTTGGCTCGAAATACCGGTGTCGTTCTTTCCCACTCCACGATTTACGACGAAATCTGGGGCTACGACTTTGGTCCCGATTCAAAAGCTCTCGCGGTTTACATCGGCTACTTGCGACGTAAGACAGAAGAAGGCGACGAATCGCGAATCATTCAGACCGTTCGTGGCGTCGGTTACACACTTCGACGATCATGACTCTTCGCGGAAAAATCGCTATTGCGATGGCGGTACTCACTGCCGTTACTGCGATCATCGTGGCATCAACCACTTATGTCGTTACCGATCAACGGGTACGTATAGAGGTTGATCAGTACCTTGATACCTACGCGCAGCGTTTTCAAGACCCTGACGGACGGCAAGCTGCGGTGATGTGTTCCGGTGAGACGAATCGTCGTCAATTGCCGAGCGTGCGCCGCGGCGGTGATGATGGTTCGGTCGATGGGGTTGCGTTTCAATGTCTCGACCGATCTGGTGATTCAGTCGCAACGATCGGCATAAATGAACTCCCGATCAACGCGCGAGATCGTGTGATTGCTGTGGCAGGTCGCGGAACACAAACCCGGACAGTGACGAGCGATGGAACGACGTGGAGGGTAAAGACTGTTGGAATTGCCCAGGGAGGCGCAGTTCAGATTGCTCGCGACTATGGGGAAACCAATCGGGTGCTTTCCTCGTTGAAAATCTGGCTTTTCCTAGTTGTCGTTGCCGCAAGTGCTGTGAGTGCACTGATTGGGTGGTTGATTGCCCGTCGTTCGACCAAGCCACTAGTGCAACTCACGAATGCAGCTGAGGCGGTTGCGACAACTGGCCGGTTAGATGTTGAAGTTCCTCCTGCCGGAAAAGATGAGCCCGGACGTTTGGCTCGGTCATTTGCGCTGATGTTGTCGGCGCTTAGGCAGTCGCGTGATCAACAACAGCAACTCGTGCAGGATGCTGGTCATGAACTGCGAACACCGCTAACGAGTCTTCGTATGAATGTTGAAACACTTCAGCGTTATCCAGATCTTTCAAGTGAAACTCGAGAGTCGATACTCACCGATCTTCAGTCGGAAACGAAAGAGTTGGGGGCACTGGTCGATGAACTCGTACAACTTGCAACCGATACTTGGGATAATGAACCTGAAGAACAGGTTTCACTCGACCAAATTGTGGAACGAGTGGCTGAGCGGACAAGTCGCCGCACTGGTCGTGTCGTTGAAGTAGATGCAGAGTCAGCCCCGATGTTTGGACGACCGCGTGAACTCACGCGAGCCATCGGCAACTTGGTAGACAACGCGGCAAAATTTAGTGATGCCCCAACTCCGGTCGAGGTAATTGTTCGACCCGGTTTCGTCCAGGTGCGGGATTATGGGCCCGGAATCGCGACAGAGGACCAAAAACATATTTTTGATCGCTTCTATCGATCGGCAGATGCACGGTCGAAACCAGGATCAGGGCTTGGGCTTGCGATTGTTGATCAGATTGTTCGTGCCCATGGCGGCAAAGTGACCGGTGCGAATGCGCCGGGTGGTGGCGCCGTCTTTACTATTCAATTTCTCGCTGAATCTGAGTCGGACTGACCCGAGAGCGACGGAATCGAGGGCGGCGGCTCTCGGCGCTCTTGTCAGATTTCTGTCAGATGACTGGCGGATTCGCGTAACAGTGCGAACACCTCGGTGAAATCGCGCCTCCGTACTGTCATGAAGGCATCGGGAGCCCGAATGGTTTCTGACGTGGGAGCGACATCGGCGTCGCCTTCCAGACTCGATGTCCCAACTGAGCTTCGGCTCCGACGAAGGAGGAGAAATGGTCAACCTGGTCACTGCGGTCATTAAGCCGCACAAGGTTGAGGAGGTGAAGGACGCGTTGAAGGCGATTGGCGTGCAAGGCATGACAGTCGACGAGGTGAAGGGTTTTGGCCGCCAAGGTGGCCACACCGAGACCTATCGCGGCGCCGAGTACACCGTTGATCTTGTACCCAAGGTGAAGATCGAAGTCCTTTGCGATGAAGCGATGACCGATCAGGTGGTTGATTCGATCGTGTCAGCAGCTCGCACCGACAAGATCGGTGACGGCAAGGTGTGGGTCATCCCAGCAACATCTGTGGTTCGCATCCGCACCGGTGACCGAGATGCGGAGGCGCTGTGATGAGCTCCGACTCAATCATCAACACGACCATTACGGCCCCAACTAGACGGAGGATTCCTCTGAACGCCAAGCGTCTCGCTGTAGGCGCGGTTGTCGGTGCAGGCACGTTGCTTGCGCTCGGCGGCAACGCTTTTGCTCAAACTCTTACCGAGGAAGCACCAGTGGCCGATCTCGAGACTGTTGCCAAGACTGCAGATCATGCGATCCAGTCCGGCAACCTTCTTTGGATTGTCATCGGCGCAGCCATGGTCATCTTCATGCAGGCTGGTTTTGCACTTGTAGAAACTGGTTTCTGCCGAGCCAAGCACGCTGCTCACGTTGTCAGCACAAACCTTGCGATCTTCTTCCTTGGTTTTGTTGGCTTCTTCCTTGTTGGTTGGTCGTTCATGTTTGGTGGCTACAGCTACTTGCTGCCGGGCTACGACTACGGCTTGAACCAAGCTGCGGGTGGCGCACTCATCGGTTCTGGTGACTGGGTTTTCCTGTGGCAAGGCGGATGGGCCGGTACCTGGTTCGATGGTGGCAATCTCGCCTACTCGGGCGCAGCAGGTGCGTTCTTCCTCTACATGGTGGCGTTCATGGACACCACTGCAACGATCCCGACTGGCTCGATGGCTGAGCGCTGGAAGTTCAAGTCATTCGTGATCTGGGGCTTGTTCTGCGGTGCTATCTACTATCCGCTCTTCGGTGCATGGACCTGGGGCGGCGGATGGCTCGCCAAGCTGGGCAACTCACTGAATTGGGGCAACGGCTATGTCGATTTCGCCGGTTCCGGTGTTGTTCACGCCGCTGGTGGTGTCGCTGCTCTCGCTGGTGCGATTGTCCTCGGACCACGTATTGGCAAGTTCGGCAAGGACGGAAAGCCTCGTGCTCTTCCTGGCCATCACATTCCAATGGCACTGCTCGGTACCTTCATCCTTCTGTTCGGTTGGTTCGGCTTCAACGCTGCGTCGACCTTCGCATCCAGCGATCCGCAGATTGGTGTCGTCGCAGTGAACACTGCACTCTCCGGCGCCTTCGGCGGATTCATGGCCATGCTTTGGATCTGGAAGCGCACGGGCAAGCCCGATCCGGCCATGATGGCGAATGGTCTGCTTGCCGGTCTCGTGATCATCACCGCACCGTGTGCGTTCGTTGATCCGTGGGTTGCAGCGCTACTGGGCCTCTTTGCTGGCGTCGTCGTCATCGAAGCGGTGTTCTTCATCGAACGCAAGATGAAGATCGATGATCCGGTTGGCGCAATCGCAGTCCACGGCGTCTGCGGCACTCTTGGCGTGATTGCGGTTGGTCTTCTGGCCAATGGCAAGTACGGCCTCGACGCAGGTGGCGCTGGCATCGGATGGAACGGCACCACGACTTCAGTCACCGACGGCGTTGCCGACGGTGTCACCGGCCTCTTCTACGGAGGAAACGGCGCAGGTCAGCTCCTGGCTCAGCTCGCTGGTGTGGTTGTTCTTTGGACACTGATCTTGGGTGTGGCCTTTGCCTTCTTCAAGATTCAGAACGCTCTTACCAAGGGCGGAATCCGAAGCGGTGCAGAAGAAGAAGTTGCCGGCCTCGATATGGCCGAGATGGGCGTCTTCGCCTATCCGGAATTCTCGGGAACCCACGAGGGTCTCGTCTCGAGCGACGCCTGAGCTTCAACGCTCCTTGCAGTGTCGACCCGGTTTCGGCCGGGTCGACACTGAGCGGGAATCGACCCGCAGTCCGCATATTCCATCAAGACATCCCTTGCACCGTGATCGACACGGAGAAGCGGGGATGCGAATCTTTCTCGCCGGAGTGGTCCGGCCCAACCATGGCAACCATGACTGCAGGAAAACTCATGACCTCCTCATCTTCAGAGAAGTCTTCGAAGTCCTCGAAGGGCGCCAAGGCCGGCTCGAACGTCGACCTCACGTTTGCCGCCGAGTGGAATGCACTTGAGAAGCCGACCCGGCGACAGGTTCGGCGGCTCGTGCGTATCGGTCGTCCGCAGGAGAACGCTCTTGATGCTCGCATGGCTGTGGGTTTTGCTGCCTATCAGCGCAGCCGTCCCTGGTTTCGTTTCTTTTGGTTGTGGTTTACCCCGTTGATGATCGCTGGTGTTGTCGCCGGATTTGCGGTGCACCCAATCATCATCGGCATGGTTCTTGCCGCTGCAGGTAACGCCTATCTCGTTCGTCGGGCATTCAAGAAGACTGAATGGCTCAATGAACCGCTTTTTGACGGCAGCGCAGATAACTAAACAAGTCCGTAAAACGAAGAAGGGCCGCCCTAGGGCGGCCCTTCTCGCGTTCGTTAACCGAGGAACTAGGCGCTAACAGTTTCTGCTGCGGCTTCGATGCCACTGCCGAATCGCTTCGAGATAACCAGCGCACTCACGACAACTACAAGCGCTGCGCCAGCGACGACGTAACGCATGTTGTTGTGCTGCAACTCGATGATGGCGGGAAGCATCAACAGTGACACAAGGTTCATCACCTTGATAAGCGGGTTGAGTGCTGGGCCGGCGGTGTCCTTGAACGGATCACCAACGGTGTCGCCGATGACAGCAGCTTTGTGAGTTTCTGAACCCTTGCCGCCTTCATTGCCATCTTCGATGTACTTCTTTGCGTTATCCCATGCGCCACCGGCGTTGGACAAGAAGTTGGCCATGAGCTGACCGGTAACAATCGCAGCGGCAAGGAATGCGCCGAGAGCGAGGTAACCAATACCGAAACCGATGATGACCGGCGTAAGCACTGCGAGAAGTGCCGGCGTGGCAAGTTCGCGAAGTGATGCACGGGTGCAAATATCAATGACGGGTCCGTAGTCGGGACGCTCGGTGTAGTCCATGATTCCGGGCTTCTCGCGGAACTGTCGACGAACTTCTTCAACAACCGTTCCGGCTGTGCGAGACACCGCACGGATCGCAAGAGACGAGAACAAGAACGCAACGGAGCCACCGATGAGAAGACCAATGAAGGTCTTCGGGTCGGCAACGTTGATGGTGACGAGGCTTGTAAGCGTTCCGTTGAGTTCACGGAAGGCGACATCAGCAACATCTGAGGTGGCACGCACGATTGTCTCGGAGTACGAGGCGAACAGTGCGACAGCAGCGATAACTGCCGAACCGATGGCGAAGCCCTTGGTGACAGCCTTGGTGGTGTTACCCACGGCATCGAGACCGACCATGATGCGCTCGGGTTCGCCTTCGAATTCGCCAGCCATTTCGGCAATGCCAGCAGCATTGTCAGCAACGGGACCGAAGGTGTCTTCGGCCACGATGATGCCAGTGGTGGCGAGCATGCCAATACCGGTAAGGGCAATGAGGTACAGCGAGAAGGCAATATTTCCGCCACCGAGCATGAGTGCAGTTCCGATAGCAACTGCAATCGCGATGAGGGCCCACACTGCTGATTCAAGGCCAAGCGAAATACCTTCAAGCACGGTGGTTGCAGGGCCAGTGCGTGCTGCCTTGGCGATGTCCTGAACGGGCTTGGTCTTGGTTGATGTGAAGTACTGCGTGATCTTTGAAGCAACAAAGCCGAGAACAACACCAGTAACAATTGCGCCGAACAAACGAGCGCCAGGCTGCGAAATGGTCGAGCCCTCTGGGTTGCCGATGTAAAAGAAGGCCACAAGACCAGCGCCGATGATGGCGATGATCTGTGCGGCGTAAATGCCACGGTTAATGGCTTTTAGTGCATCGTTGTCATCGCTTGGACGGCCCTTCACAACGAAGATGCCGATCATTGAAGCAACAAGGCCGATAGTTACAACAGCAAGCGGGAAGATGAGTCCCTTCACCGCGATGTTTCCGCCAGCGATGAGGGTGACGCCATCGGGGCCAATTTTGGCGGCGCCAAGGCCGATGGCCTGGAACGCCGACACACCGAGAATGATCGACGCCACGAGCGTGACAGCGAAGGACTCGAAAAGGTCAGCGGCCATGCCGGCGCAATCGCCCACGTTGTCGCCGACGTTGTCGGCGATGGTGGCCGGGTTACGGGGGTCGTCTTCGGGGATTCCGGCTTCAACCTTGCCGACGAGGTCGGCACCGACGTCGGCGGCCTTCGTGAAGATGCCACCACCCACGCGCAGGAAGAGGGCGAGGAGCGAGCCACCGAAACCGAAACCAATGAGAATCGAGGTTGAGGTGTTCTGGAACAGCATCACGATGACAACGGCGCCGAGAAGGCCGAGGCCAGCGGTGAGCAGACCGGCAACGCCACCGGTGCGGAAAGCAACCTTGAGCGCAGCATCGAAGTCGCTGCGCTTCGCTGCAGCGGCGGTGCGAACGTTGCCGCGAACGGCGAGCCACATGCCAAAGAAGCCGATTGCCGCAGAGAAGAGGCAACCCATGATGAACGCTGCGGTGCGGAAAATGCCCGACTGCAGGAATGTCATCACTTCAGCGCCACCAATGATGCTCTTTCCGTCCTTTTCGAGGATCGGCATCTTGTTGATGGCGGTCGAGGTGAGGAACACCACGACGGCCAACGGGATCACGATCATGCCGATCGTGCGGAACTGACGCTTCAAGTAGGCAAGTGCGCCCTCTTGAATCGCGCCAGCGATCTCCTGCATCTTTTCGGTGCCTTGGTCCTGCTTGAGTACGCCGCGCATGAGCACGACGCCAAGGACGAGGGCGAACACTGCAACGGCGGCGGCAAAAATCAGCCATCCCCATTCAGTGCTGGTAAGCGTGAAGGCTTGATAGCCACCTTCGGCGGCGAGAACCTGGGTCATCTGGTCCATCCTGGTGAGGGTTCCGTGGGATTCGGAACGGGCAAAAAACGCGCACGGGACCGGCCCGTGCGAGGCCAGAACAGTACCGCGGTCGGGTCCTCAGGCTTGAAATGGTGGGTTTGAGGCCCATTCAAGGGCTGGGAAGGGCCCCAGAGAGTGCGAACATGGATCGGTGACCTCGCCTGATGGCTCCCACGACCATGGCCATTCCCGTGGGGTCGCGGTTCGGGCTGGAGCTCGCCACACTGGACGGCTCTGAGCGCAGGTTCAGTTATTAGTCACCGATTGCGTACAACTGTCCACCACGAGTGCCGACATAGATTCGGCCTTTCCATACAGTGGGCGTTGACTCAATGCAGCCACTGAGTTTCACGGTCCACTTGAGTGGAGGGTCAACTCGGGGATTCGAAATGTCGTAGGCGTTGAGGTTTCCCTGACAATCGCCCTCAATCAGGGTGTTGTCGATAACAACAGGTGAGCTCCAAGTTTGGGATCCAAGATTCTTTTGCCAAACAACTTCGCCGGTGTTCTGGTCGATGCCAAGAAGTCGTCCGGCATTTGTAGCCGCGTACACAATGCCGTTTGCGATGGCGGAAGTGGCCCAAATTCCTTGTTTTCCTGGGGCTTGGTCTTTGACGGACCACACAATCGGATTGTCTGGTTTCGTCGGATCAAGCTTCACGATCTGGCCGACTTCGGTAGATCTGGCGTTACGTCGTTCATATTCGGAACCGATGTAGAGGAATCCGTCCTTGTCGGCGACGATCGATGCGTCGGTGTCATCGCCTGTCCAGAACCGGAATGTTCGCGTTGGTGTTCCGCCCGACTTCAACTTGCTGATGTCCCAGCCCTGCACGAGACCGCCGGAGTTCGCGAAGTAGACGGTGTTTCCCGTGATTGCTACTGAGTTCTCAATTGAAAACTGCCGGTCAGTGATATTCGGCTGAAGTTCAGCGTCCCAACTAGGAGTCTTGAACACGACCTGAGGCGCAACGGTGACTTTGCCTGCGGCGTCGTATCCGCGGTTCAACTTAACGATGTAGAACCAGCTGTTCTCGCCGCCTTCGAACATGTAGTCGTCGATGATGAGTGGTGAACCATCCCAGTCATCGTTCCAAACCTGTTGAACTCCGTCGTAGGCCGAAAGCTTCCAGAGTTCAACCGGTGCTGGTCCTCGGTCCGTGGCGATGATGTGCAAGAAGTTGTCTCGCGATCCGCTGTAGGTGAGCGGATAGCCGTCGGGATCAGTAGTGACTGTTCCCTTGATGATGTCGCCAGTTTTGAACGGGCTAATGAGGTCTTTGCCCGTTTCTGAATCAAGCCAGTGGACCGCGTAGTCATATGCGCCGAATGACACAATGGTTTTGCCGTTCGACTCATAAACATTTGGATTGCCTGTCCAGCCGGTTCCGCACCATGTTGAAGTACCCGAACCGTCAGTTGACTTCCCACACATGCTGCCGTTCTGCGGGTACGACCACAAGATTTTTGGCGCTGAGGGGACGGGGCCCAGTCCATAGAACGAGCGTGTTGGATTCCCACGGAACGTGAGAACTCCTGGAACTTTCGTGCTCCACATGGAACCCGAAGATTTCGGATTCACCCAACCCTCATAGGGGGCTTCGGTGGTTGTCGTGGTTCCCTTGGCCGTCGTGTCTGGCGATTCGGAGGATGCGCTGTCGGCATTGTTTGACTTCGAATCAGATCCGCTCGTGACCACGACGAGTCCAAGGACGATGACTGCTACTGCGGCGACTGCAAGCGCAAAAACTCTCCATGGAGTCTTCGGGACCGGCTTGGCGTGCTTCATGGCGAGACCCGATTCAGATCATGGGTGAACGTCAGCTGATCAGCCGGCGCTGCCTTCGGCTACCAGTCGTTCGAGCACGAGTTCGGGGTTGTCGGCCTCGAGGCGCTCAAGCCAGAACTGGCTTTCGAACAGCGCCATGAGCGTACCGTCGGCTTTCTCAAGGATCCGGACACCACGCATTCCTTGCAATTTCGAACCGCTTTCACGATCGGTTCGGCGGGCCACCTTGTAATTGGTGGGCAAAAGCTCGACGGGAGCGCCGAATTCGTTTTCCAGTCGATAGACCGCGACATCGAACTGCATCGGGCCGACCGCGGCGAGCACGGGAGCAGAATCGCCTTGATCAATATCGCGCAGAACCTGCACGACACCTTCCTCATCGAGTTGGGCGATCCCTCGACGGAACTGCTTGTAGCGACCGGTGTCTTTCACCCGAGCAACCGAAAAGTACTCGGGAGCGAAACTTGGGATAGCGGGAAACTCGACTGGTTTGTCGAGCCACAGAGTGTCGCCCACTCGCACATCCGTTGCGTTTACGAGGCCAACAACGTCGCCAGGAAACGCCTCATCGATTGTCTCCCGCTCTGACCCAAAAACTTGGTGCGCATATTTTGTCGCAAAAGGTTTTCCGGTCGTCCCGTGGGTAATGACCATGCCGCGTTCAAATTTTCCAGAACAGACACGCATGAACGCGATGCGGTCGCGATGCGACGGGTCCATGTTGGCTTGAACCTTGAAGACGAAACCCGAGAATGGATCATCGAGTTCACGGATTGCGCCCTGAGCGTCCGGGCGAGAACTTGGAGATGGAACGAGGTCGATGATCGCATCGAGAAGTTTGCGAACACC
>JAEMTX010000237.1 GCA_016462055.1 Acidimicrobiia bacterium
GCGGCTGACGTCGTAAGTGCGGCGTAGGCCAGCAATGCCTGCGAGACGACACGGTCTCGGTCGGTTGCGGTCCACGCGTCGGCTCCGCGTGCTTCCTCGAGCACTCTTCGCTTCGCGAGCTCTTCATCGGAAACTTCGAGCGTGATTGAACGCGCCGGAATATCGATCGTGATGGTGTCTCCGGTTTGAACCAACGCGATGAGTCCACCTTCAGCTGCTTCTGGTGACACGTGCCCAATGGAAAGCCCTGCGGTGCCTCCCGAGAATCGACCATCGGTGAGAAGCGCGCACTCTTCACCCAATCCACGACTTTTGATGTACGTCGTCGGATAAAGCATCTCTTGCATGCCCGGCCCACCCTTAGGGCCTTCGTAGCGAACGACAACTACATCGCCAGCGACAACTTCTTCACCCAAGATGCCCTCGACAGCAGCATCCTGACTTTCATAGACGCGCGCTGTACCGGAGAACTTGAAAATAGATTCGTCGACACCAGCGGTCTTCACGATGCATCCATCGACCGCAATGTTTCCAAAGAGAATTGCGAGGCCACCTTCGGTTGAGTACGCATGCTCAACCGAACGAATGCAACCGTTCTCGCGGTCGTCATCAAGGGATGGCCAACGCGTGTCTTGGCTGAACGCAACCTGTGTGGGGATACCCGCCGGACCAGCACTCCAGAAATGGCGCGCTTCGGCAGTGCACGTATCGCGCATGATGTCCCACTGATCGAGTGACGCCTTCAGCGAAGAACTGTGCACGGTCGGTGCCGTTGCGTCGATAAGACCGGCGCGCTCAAGTTCACCGAGAATTGCGGGCACGCCACCCGCACGGTGAACGTCTTCGACGTGGTACTTCTCGGTAGAAGGTGCAACCTTGCAAATGTTCGGAAGTCGACGACTAAGCGCATCGACATCGGCCATCACAAAGTCGATTTCGCCTTCGTGTGCAGCAGCGAGGATGTGCAAGACCGTATTGGTGCTGCCACCCATAGCGACGTCGAGTGCCATGGCATTCTCGAATGCTGTCTTATTAGCAATTGCCCGAGGAAGAACGGACTCGTCGTCCTTCTCGTAGTAACGCTTGGCGAGATCGACGATCGTGCGACCGGCTTGAAGGAAGAGCCCCTCACGGTCGGCATGGGTTGCCAGCATGGTGCCGTTACCCGGAAGCGAAAGTCCGAGTGCCTCAGTAAGGCAATTCATCGAATTAGCGGTGAACATGCCCGAGCACGAACCACATGTGGGACACGCAGAGCGTTCAACGCGATCGACATCTTCGTCGCTCACATTTTTGTCGCCGGCCGATTGCATAGCGGAAATCAGATCGACTTTTACCTCAGCGCCGGCAAGACGCGTCTTGCCCGCTTCCATCGGACCACCCGAAACGAAAATCGCTGGAATATTCAAGCGAAGTGCCGCCATGAGCATGCCTGGAGTGATTTTGTCGCAGTTAGAAATACACACGAGTGCGTCGGCGCAATGTGCGTTCACCATGTATTCAACTGAATCGGCAATCAGGTCACGGCTGGGAAGGCTGTAGAGCATGCCGCCATGACCCATGGCGATGCCGTCGTCGACAGCAATGGTGTTGAATTCCTTGGCAACGCCACCTGAGGCTTCGATTTCTCGCGCTACAAGCTGACCCATGTCCTTCAGATGCACGTGACCGGGCACGAACTGGGTAAATGAATTCGCAATCGCAATGATTGGCTTCTCAAAATCGTCATCGGTCATACCCGTGGCACGCCAAAGGGCACGGGCCCCAGCCATGTTTCGGCCTTCGGTTGTCGTTCGTGAGCGGTATCTCGGCATGACTTAAACGCTAATGCCCCGTCACCCAAATGGGCACAGTGAGATTTAAAACCCTGTGTCACAAAGAGAAAGGCCCGGTCACAAGGACCGGGCCAATGCGGTGGAGGTGAGGAGAATCGAACTCCCGACCTCTACGTTGCGAACGTAGCGCTCTAGCCAACTGAGCTACACCCCCGCAGGGGTCGTCAATCTACCGGACAGCCTGAACCACCACGGAATCGACGAACCGAATGGTTCAGTTGCCGCCTACGACGAACATCCGACGCAGCGGCGCGTCGCCGGCTTCGTCGAATGCAGCCTGAGATGTCGATGCCTGACCCGGGGCGACTCCACCCGTTTCGCGCATGTAGCGAACCTTGGCCTGGCGCTCGAGTTTCTGCTTCTGGACATTGGCCAGCAGCACGACATAGCCACCAAATGCCCCGAGGCTCAGCACAAAGAGAACGATCATGAGCCCACCAAAGGCAAAAGCACCAAGAAGGGTCACACCTGTAGCGCCGGCAAGACCGATGAGGATGTCACGACGGCGCTTCTTTTGCGGCGAAAGCTTGGGCCTATGGGGAGCGAAGTACTCACTGCCGCGAAGCGGGGTGGTGCCCGACGCGACCGATGCTGTCGACGACGCAGAACCAGGCGCGGCGCGTTCAAGAATCGAAAGGTGGTTTGAGAAAGAACTTATGGAATTCACACGATGATGTTCCGTACGCGAACGAATCCACGAAACGAGATACACCGCCCACACGACTGCGAGTACAAACAACACCAGAATTGTCATGCTGTTGCTTTCCTCGAGAGAGTCGGGACGGAGCCATTGGCCGGTTTCGCGTTGCGAAAGGGTTGCCGTAAGGCATCTATCGGGTGAATGAGAACATTGCATTTCTACTACAGCCCCGCTACTCAACTCCAGCGAGCTATTACCCAAAAACCCTGATTTTCCTTGCTCTGTATGGCATCACAAGGATTTAAGGAATCAGTCACACTTCGCTGATTTC